>WFWP01000058.1 GCA_015491055.1 Patescibacteria group bacterium
ATTGAGAACACTTATCCACATATACACATATGTTATCCACAATTTTACACTATTTTTCAACAAAACACCTTAATTGAGCGCGCAATTTAATTTAGTATACTATTAAACTGTGGATAACAATGTTAATAAGTGAATTACAAGTATATTAATTTTATGCGCATGACAAACTCAAATGAATTATATGGAGCGGACCTGTGGGACAGAGCGCTCATAAAAATAGAAAAAGAAACCACGCAAGCAAGTTTCAAAACATGGTTTAAAGACAGTGTTTTACTAAAAATTGAAGACGGTGTTGTGTACATAGGTGTGGCAACACGAATAATGCGTGATTGGCTTAAAGCAAAATACTATAAGTTGATACTGAAAACCTTGCGAGAAATGAATCCGGACATAAGGAATGTGGAATTTACGGTAAGCAAGATGGTGGGTAAAAAAAAGAAAAAAACCAATCCGGCACAAACAGAAAAACAAAACACTCCCTTTGCCAATGCGTTACCAATAGAAAATTTATATGTAAACAAAGAAGACAATTTAAATCCTCGTTACACATTTGATTCTTTTGTTGTGGGACCATTTAATCAACTGGCATATGCGGCTGCGCAAGCGATTTTGCAAAGCCCCGCAATAACATACAATCCCTTATATGTATACGGCTCAACGGGACATGGAAAAACGCATTTGATACAAGCTATAGGCAACAAATTTAAACAAATGTATCCGAACCAAAAGGTATTTTATGTAAGTTCTGAAAAATTTACTGTTGACTATACAAATGCAATCCAAACCGGAAAAGGTAAACAATTTAAAGACAAATACAGGCAATATGACATGCTTATAGTTGATGATATTCAATTTATAGCCGACAAAGAGAAAACGCAAGAAGAATTATTTCACTTGTTTAATGCTCTTTACGATAACAATAAGCAAATAATTTTTTCATCTGACAAACACCCAAACTCAATGAAAGGTCTTGAAGACCGATTGAGGAGTCGTTTCAGTTCCGGTATGGTTACGGAAATACCCGCTCCGGACACAGATTCGCGAATAGCTATACTTAAAGAAAAATTTGCATCTCATAATTTTATTATAGAAAACGATATACTTGAAATAATAGCGAAAGAAATAAGAGGAAACATACGAGACATTGAAGGAATCGTAAACAATATAGTGTTGAATACTCACTCCAAAAACAGAGATTTGAGACTGCCGGAAATACGGGCGATAATACAAAACAATATAAGACCCGCCAAAAATATAACACCGAAAGATGTGGTTGATATAGTTTCCGATTATTACAATGTAAACCCGTCAACAATATATGAAAAAACGAGGAAAAAGGAAGTTGTAAGACCGCGACAAGTGATAATGTATCTTTTAAGAGAGGATGTCGGTGTGTCATACCCGACAATAGGGGAAACACTTGGCGGTAGAGACCATACGACGGTTATACATTCATGTGAAAAAATAAAAAAGGAACTTGAAAATGATTACATGTTGCAACAAGAAATTGAACAAATACGCTCAATTATGAGAAGTTAAGTAGCGATTTGCGAAATGTCAAGTGTTTTCTTTTGAAAAAGTTGCATAAAAACTGTTGAAAAGTTGCAAATAAACACTGTAAATACATATAGTAAACTTGTTGGTAAAATATAAAATATATGTGAAAAAGATAAATTAAAGCACGCCGGCTTAACACGAGGCAAAACAAATAAACACTTAATACAAACATGTAAACATATTATTCACATAGGTTATAAATCATAAAGCGTTAAAATAATATAAAATTCCACCGTATTCCACATATCCACATACCTAATAAACAAAAAAACAAATTAATTAAATTAAATATACACAATATGCAGATAATTTGTAAAACTGACATTCTTGTAAAAGCATTGCAAATTTTATCCAAAGTAACCAACACATCGGCAACATTGGAATCTTTGCGAGGGGTTCTCATTTCGGTTAATGATGGAAATGTTTCGGTTAGCGCCACAAATCTTGAAGTTGGCGTAAATGTGAAAATTCCCGCAACAGATACGGAGGACGGTTCGGTGTTGATAAACCCCAAGATATTGATTGATGCCGTAAGATATTCCAATTCCAATATGGTAACTTTATCAAAAACCGAAGGTGGTCTAAATGTTAAATTTGAGTCCGGCGAAACTAAAATAAAGGTTTTGAATGAGTCCGAATTTCCGAATATTTCAAAAGATATTGACGGGGTCAAGGTGGAAATAAAGATTAAGAAAATAGTGGATGGAGTGAGGTCGGTTTTGTATGCGGCGTCAAATTCAATAATAAAACCCGAACTTTCAAGTGTGTATATTTGGCAAGACGGCGGTGAACTTGTGTTTGTTGCAACAGATTCTTTCAGGTTGGCGGAAAAAAGGGTAAAACACAATATTTCCAATTTGGATGATTTGTCGGTTTTGATACCGCATAAAAACATACAAACACTTATAGGTATTTTGGAGCAATACGATTTTGAGGATGGTGTTTATATGTATATAGACAGAGATCAATGCGCTTTTGTTATAGATGGCGGAAATGTTTATGTGACATTGCGCGCGATTAACGGGGCGTTTCCCGATTATCGCAAAATTTTACCGAAAGATCCGTCAACACAAATAACCGTATTGAAAGAAGACTTATCAAATATTGTAAAAAAAGCTGGTGTTTTTGCCGATGAGTTTGACAAAATAACATTGAATGCGGATCTTGAATCCAAGAAGTTGATAATAAGCACATCAAACGGCAAGTATGGGGACACAAAAGATGAGTTGTCCGGAGTTTTGGAGGGGGAGAGTGTTAAAATATCTGTTAATCATAGATATGTTTCAGATTGCTTGTCTGTTATAAATTCGGATAGTGTTGTTATGTCATTTTTCGGAAAGGATAAACCGATAATCATAAAAGGTGTGGGTGATAAATCGTTTACTTATTTGGTTATGCCTATGAATGTTTAAATAAGTTTTTGAGTCCGATAATGGGGTTGATACGATAAAGCCGGATGTTTCCGTATTATTCCGTTGTAAAGGTCACGGAGTCGGAAATCGTGCCTCTCAATCCGGATAAATACCCTATAGCTTTCAATGTTTGGGTACCGGATTGTTTTTTTGGAACAAATGTTATTCTGAAAGGGTTTTTTATTGATGATCCCATATATACACCATTTAGGAAGTATTCCACTTTTGAGAAGTGTCCCTTGGTTTTAACTTGTACCGTAAACGGTTTTCCGGATTTTATTATTGATCCGTGTTTCGGGTTTGTTATCTTTATACTTTGCGTATCCACCGTTATGTTTTGTTGATTTCCGTTTAAGTTATGAATTTGCGAGGTTGAATCGTTTTGATTTTGATTATTTTCGGTTGTTTGGGCGGTCGCGCTTGATGTGCTTGATGGTGAATATATTCCATATTGCCATAATTGAACTGGGTATTCCCAATTTGTATATTGAGGATCTCTTGCGGGTACTTTCGGAGGTGGGCCCGTAGGGTCTGATTTATCAACAAAATGCAGTATTGAATGAGCTCCTCCCGCTTGCGCAAAGGCTGTTTGCCAATCACCTTTAAGTATGGGTTTCAAGTTATTCGGCAGTGAATTCGGTTTTTTGAATTTTTCATTTTTTACATAAGGTAACACTTCGTCCATAAACGCTCTCCACATTGGAGCTATCACAAATCCCGCAACTTTTTTGACTATCGGAGAGTTATCATTGTTACCCGCCCATGTTCCAACCGCGAGTGTTGGAGTGTATCCGACAACCCAAACATCTCTAAAATCATTGGTTGTTCCCGTTTTTGCCGCAACATCCCTGTTTTTGAAGTATAAAAACGATCTTCTTCCATATGCGGGAGCGCGTGCCGTATTGTCCGATAATATATCGGAAATTGTTCTTGCGGCGTTTTCAGTTAACACTCTTTTTGGATTTGGTTCGTACTCTTCCAACGTATTACCTGATGCATCCATAACTTTCAATATTCCAACCGGTTTATTGTATATACCGTCATTGGCAAATGAGGCATATGCACCCGTAAGTTCAAGAAGTGTGACCTCTCCTCCGCCAAGTACCAATGACAATCCGTAATGAGTTGCGCTTTTGGTAAGACTTTCAATACCCATCTGTCGCGCTTTTTCAAGCGCTTTTTTTACACCAACCAGATGCAAAACTTTTATTGCGGGTATATTGACCGATTGCGCCAATGCGTTTCTTAAAGTTATGGGGCCTTGGAATTTTCCGTCATAATTTACGGGAGCATAACAATCATTTTCCATGGTGAAATCGTTCGGCGGACATTTGGTGGAGAATTGCGTTCTTAAATCAAACACCACGGTTTCGGGAGTGTAACCCATTTCAAATGCGGTGGCATACACAAGAGGTTTAAATGTTGATCCGGGTTGCCTGTGCGCTGTTGCCACATTGAATTTTCCATCTATTTCTTCATCAAAATAATCTCTTGAGCCCACCATGGCCAGTATTTGTCCGGTTTTCGGATCTATTGCCACAAGAGCGGCATTTTCCGCATTAAATTTTTTCTCATTTTGCAAAGCGTATTTGTTTATTATTCTTTCTCCGATCTCTTGAATATCTTTATCAATTGTTGTGATGACTTTTAATCCTCCGTTTTTAACAATTTCCTCTCCGTATTTTTCTTCAAGGTATTTCTTTATGTAAAACACAAAGTGAGGGGCTAAAATGTTTTTATCTTTGAATTTATTGAAAATAACTTTTTCATTTTTTGCCTGTTCATATTCTTGTTGAGTTATAAAATTGTTTTTCAGCATTTGGTCAAGCACAAGATTTTTTCTTTTTTCCAGTTTATCAAAGTTTTTTCCGTGCGGAGAAAAATAACTGGGTCTTTGCGGTAATGCGGCGAGATATGCGGCTTCCGCAAGTGTCACATCGGACGCATCTTTACCGTAAAAATATCTTGATGCCTCTTGCACTCCGTAAATTGTGCCTCCGTACGGCATTTCATTCAGATATACGCTGAGTATTTCGTCTTTTGTCAGTCTCTTTTCAAGAGCAATGGCAAGTATCCATTCTTTGATTTTTCTTGTAATTGTCTTTTCTCTGCTCAAATATATATTTTTCACCACTTGTTGTGTAAGGGTTGAACCTCCTTGACTGGTATTTGATGTTATATTGTCGTAAACCGCTTTTATAATTCTTTTCGGGCGTATTCCTTTATGTTGATAGAATTCATCATCTTCAATGGCTATGGTTGCGTTTTTTATATGCCTTGATATCTCGGAAAGGGGAACAACCGTGCGTCTTATATCTCCGTATATATTATACAAAAGTATTTCTCCGGTGCGGTCGTATATTTTTGTGGATTGCTCCACTTGTCTTGTCTCAAACCCATCTATGGACGGTATTTCCAATCTTGAAATCCACCAAAACACATAAAGCGTAAACCCGATCGTGATTGCAATCCCTACGAGAGAAAAAAACTTGAACATAACCGAAATGTTCCACGGTTTGTTTTTTTTTGTTTTCTTTGAAGTGTTTTTTTGTTTTTTAAACATAATTCGCAACCACAAAAATAATTAAGTCGAATGTTTTTATAACATGTTTTACACATAATATCCACACTCTAAAAGACTTTTTAAAGGACATTAAACATTATCTTATACGCTCAATATTGTAATTAATTATGTCCTTTATGGTATGCGGAACATGTTAAACATGTGGCGATCGCGTCATATTCATCATCATATTTTATTTTTTTGTTTATTCTTACCAAGTGATGCAACAT
>WFWP01000059.1 GCA_015491055.1 Patescibacteria group bacterium
GTCCAAAATCACGGGCCCCTCAATCTCGCCTCCGTGAACTATTCTTATTCCAATCTTGTGAAGTTTTCCGTATTTGATTTCCAAAGATTTCAACCATTTTATTTCACTTGTATCAATAAACGCGTTTTCCTTCCTGTCAAATGTCTTTTGTTCCAATACCGACCCTCCGCCGTTAAACAAAACATATTTAACCGCTGTAGAGCCGGGATTTATTGTTAGTACATTTTGTTTTTGAGCACGCATATTTTTAAAATGGCAAACTTATCGCATATCTATTTACCACTCGCTTATTTCAGGAGGATCCACTTTATGGGTGATAATATACTCTTTTTCCCAATTCAATTTATCTTCCATCTCTTGCAAAACCTCTTGCACTTGCGACTCTTCAATCATGCCTGCCCTCCCCGCTTGCAACGCCAAGTCAGAAACCAAATGAAAACGAGACAAACGATTGCGCGCCAGCATATCAAAAGGACTGGTAGTGCTACCTCTCTCTTGATAACCGTTTATTATTATCCTGTCAGACACATTATAGCCAAACAGTAACTGGCGAATTGTTGCGGTGTATCCGTGGAAATTAAAAACTATGGGTTTGGATTCGGTAAAAAACTTATCAACCAACTCATGCTTGAATGAATTTTTTCCTTTGGTATCAAAACCTTCATATTCATGTGACGCATACTCGGAAAATACATCCAATTTACATACATTCACAAACCTGATTTTCACATGAGGAAATCGTTTCCTAAACAAAGTCACACCTATAACCGCTTCTTCCGTTACATAATCCCCGCAAGTCACCATAACAAGATCCGGTTCTCCTGGATTGGATAGAAAATCCCAAATCATAATACCGTCTTGGGCTTGTTGCCGAGCTTCTTGCGGAGAAAGCCATGTACGCTTTACATTCTTTCCGGCCACTATAACATTCACCGAATTATCAGACATTAAGGATAAATCCATCACCTCCAACATTACATTTTTATCCGCCGGGAAATATACATTGACAATATCGCTGTTGTGATTCAAAACACTTGCAACAAAAGACGGGTTTTGGTGTGAAAATCCGTTATGATCTTGCCTTTCAAGTAATGAACTCAATATAATATTAAGCGGAGAAAGCGGTTTCCTAAATGACACCTTTCGCGCAACAGATACAAATTTTATATATTGTTCAACCATTGACGACACTATAGACGCAAACGCTTCGTAACTGACAAAAAAGCCGTATTTTCCCGACATCGTATACCCGATAAGCATACCGAACAAAACATGCTCGCTCAACAGTTCAACAATTCTTCCATCTTGACTTAAATCTTTGTCATGTTCATATATGGGCCACTGCCAAGCGCGCGATTCTTTCTCAAATATCGCATCAATATGATTGGAATATGTTTCATCGGGACTAAAAAGTCTAAAATTACGCCGTTCAGCATTTAATGCGAATAGTTCCGCCATGTACTTACCCGCAACTTTCATGGTATCCTCGCCCTTTTCTCCCCTCTGTTTTATAACGGAACGCAGTACGTCTTCTTTCGGAAAATCCAAATCCCCCCTTAACAAACCATGCGCATAAGGACTCCCGCCCACTCTTCTGTCACCTTCCGGAATGTTGGCGACAATATCATCATCATATTCGGGATTGTCTCCGGATAGCACTTTGTCTATATTTTTTATCAAATCTTCAACCCTGTAAGAACGCAACCATTCTTCCAATTGTTTCAATTGAGTTTTGCCATCTTCGGAATCCTCATGTAATTTATCAAATATGACTTGATGAGAAGCGTAATTGCCCGCAACTTTTACACCATTTACAAATTCGGGAGCGCCCATGCCTTTGGGTGTTTTCAAAACAATAACCGGCCACCTTGGAGACATTAAACCAATGTTGCTGTTTGCTTGGTTTTTTAACGCACCGATAATGTCCATTGCCTTATCAAACACGCCGATAACATGCGATATGAATTCATCATATTTTTCAAATTTATCTCTGTCGGCAAACAAAGGTGTATAACCGTGACTCCTGAAAAAGTCAGATATTTCTTCATCACCCATCCTACCGAAAATGGTTGGGCCGGATATTTTATAACCGTTCAAATGCAACACCGGCAATACAACACCGTCTGATTTTGGATTTATAAATCTGTTTATATTCCAACTCGCGGACAATGCTCCGGTTTCGGCTTCACCGTCTCCAACGAGACACACATTTATCAATTTTGGACTATCCAACACACTACCCCCCGCAACCGATAAGCTGTACCCCAATTCTCCTCCTTCCAAAATGACTCCCGGCGCTTCGGGATTCAAGTGAGACGGGTAACCGTACGGTGTTGAAAAGTTGCTTATTATATCCGTTAGATTTTTGTTCAGCGATCCTTCTATAAACAAATTCGCTTGAAATGCCGGAAAACCATGCCCGGTTCCCACCGTATAAAGAAAATCTTTATTTTCATGTTTCAATATGAGCCTGTTTATGTTTGCATAAACCAAATTTATACCCGGGCATGTGCCCCAATGCCCCAGCAACCTGTCTTTTATATGTTTTTGTTGCAAAGGTTCTTTCAAGAAAAAATTATCCTTCAAAAAAATTTGCGCAACAGAAATATAA
>WFWP01000060.1 GCA_015491055.1 Patescibacteria group bacterium
ATGGATGTAAACCCATACTGTATGGGCTCGGGCGGACGGGGATCCGGAGGTGGTCAGAGTCAAGATGGAAACGGAAACCAAGATGGTAATGGCGGTAATACGCCAAACCCTGCGGTGGATAACCCTCCGCCGGGAGGTTCTGGTCAAGGTCAAGGACAAGGGGGAGAACAAGGCGGAGGAGGCGGAGGAATGCCTCAACTCCCTCAAATACCGGAGCAACAACCGGAACAAAGACCTACGGAACGTGAAAAAACTCCCGAGGAGAAAGAATGGGAATTATTAAAATTGATGGCCAAACAAGAAGAAGAATCGCGAAAAGACAATGAACTTTCTTATCGTCTCGCGCCAAAATCCAAACAAGATGTTAACAATGACACACCTATGCTATTGGAGGATAATCCGATTGACGAGTGGAACTCGGTTTTCAAAGATGGTCAAATACCCAGATTAATACCGCAAGCGCCTCGTGAATTTTTCGGAGATGACGGTAAATATGATGACATATATGATGCGGATAATAATTTGTTTGGCGATATAATGTCCCAAGGGCGCAGAAGTTACGATTTGAATGAAATTAACGATTATTCGGCAAACAATCTTTCATCAAAGGGAATTATCGAGGGTATCGTCAGTGGAATTTCCAACGGAGTGTCTCATATTGCATCCACGATTAAAAAAGGATGGAATACGGCGACATCTTGGTTTTTTGAATAAGGTACAAGACCGTTATAACGAATATTAATTTTATAAAAGATTTCCCGATTCAAGAAATTCGCTTGAAATTTTAAACGCGCAATCACGCGGTCGCAACGCTTTTTTTCCTTAAACCTTTCAATATTTTATAAGTGAAGGTTTAAGGAAAGAAAAAGTTTGGTATGACTCATCAGAGCGAATTGTTCGGCGATTTTATATTGTAACAGAGGTATTGTGTCAAATTGTGTGTAAAATTGTATGTTCTTGCGCATTGAATAATTGTGAATAAATACTATTGGGTTTTGTGATAATATATCGGCGTATGAACGCAAAATCGCTTCTTATATTTGTTTTTATTCCAGTTGCGATTGTTTTCGCGCAAGGCATAGGTGATAAGGTTAATAATCGCGCATTAACGCCAAGCGGTCCTGTAGATCCGAATGCAATACAAATGCCCGGTGACGCGAAATTGTTGGGATTGAACAGTAATGCGAAAGAGTTTTTGAAATCCAGATATACGAGAGGGGCGAGTAAATGTGTCCGTGATCCAAATAAAGCGATAAATGGATTAAATCCTCAATTTGCGGAATGCGCGGCTAAATTTTTGCAGGCGTGGGAAAAAAGCGGACAGGGCAGAGTAAGTATTACATCCGCGTATCGCAGCGTTGCAGACCAAAGATGTGTTTGCCCGGTTGCCGTGCCGGGTAAATGCGCTTCGCCCGGGCGATCAAAACACCAAAGAGGTATTGCGATTGATGTGCATCCCGCTCGCGGCAACTGGGCGCAATTTCATGCGGCCGCTCGCAAGTTCGGAGGCGTGTATTTTAATTTGGGTATGACAGACAAACCGCATTTGGTACCCAGCAATACTAAATGTGGAGCCGGAGGATTGAGTCCGTTCGGGGGAGGTGATGGAGGGTATCCCGCGTTTGACGGGGGCGATAGTAATGGTGAATCGCAAAATCCCGGACAACAAGGGGGAGGCGACGCCGGCGGTCAAGCGGGCGACGGTTATAATCCGTATAGCAATCAAGGAGATAATAAAGATTTGTTTAACGATTATGAACAAGACAGTTCAGCTTCGCTTACATGTTTTCCCAATAAGGTCGCGCGAGGGGAGCCCGTTTCCATACGATGGAGATGTGAAGGTGCAAACACGAGCAGTCGCGGAGGAGCAACGGTTCCAAATAACGGCTTTTACACTCAAGGCGCATTATTTGGAGAAGTTACCGTTCGTCCCGCCGTTGATACCAAGTTTAAGATTCAGTGCTTGCAAGGTTACAAAGTTGCAAGCGAAGCAATGTGTGAAGTCTCAGTTTTTGATAATCAAAATGTAATCCAACCCGATAATAGCCGTGGTGTTGATTATAATGAAAGGGTTCGCCCTATGATGTTCATCTCTTCTGTGAATAAGAGAGTTGGTTGGGCCGGTGAGACAGTGGTATACTGGATAACAAAGGGTGTTGACAACTGTTTTGTTCGCGGTGGGGGAGATGTATATTTTGGTAATAGGGGCAGGTTTGGCACAGGCAGATTATACAGAAAAACATCTTATACTTTGCAATGTGACACACCCTTTGGCAGCAGAACCGTAAAAACAACAGTCGGGATATGGTAATAAAATTCACATCAAAATTTGTTTTCACAATATTCTTGTTTTTTGTTTTTTTTACATTTGCGGTCACACCGTTTGCCCATGCGCGAACAATAACCGAATTGCAAATATATGAGAAAGCGAATGAAATAAAGAGAGAGGGATGGAAATCAAATGTAAAATATAGAATGAAGCGAAACACTTTGGTTTGTTCTCCATCCGGCAAGTGCAGAACATTGCGCCCCATAGGGTCAGCATATCGCAGAGCGGGAGGAAAATATGCTGATTATTACGGAAGCGCGATTATGACTAAATTTTTGATGGAGTATATTTTGGGCAAACGAATTCCTTTCACTTCCGGTGACAGGCCGTCTTCCATAGGGTCGGCGCGGCACCACGGGGGAGGCGGATCTCGCGCTTTTGATTTGAGAGTATCAACTAATTTGGATGAAAAGGCGAAAGTTGCGGCGGCGTGGAAATTTGCCGCTCAAACATTGGGATATCAGGCAAGCGTGGGTATGCGTTACGGTAAGAATTCTTCAATGGTGCATGTTGATACGGTTGGTAATTTCGGTTCGCGACAGTGGGGTAAATCTCCGGTTTCAAAAAAAGGCAGACTTGTATTGAAATATTACGGCACAAATAGAAATACAAAAATGCCGTGCGAGGTCTTGGATTATGTGTTGGGTGGAGGGAAGGTTAAGTGTAACGGATCTTCGGTGTTGCGTAACGCATCTCAGAGTGACAACGATCAAATATATCGTTCCGTTGAGGCGGTGATGTATGCCGACAAATATGGTGTTGATATCAATGACAGCGTTTATGCAGGGGAGTATTATACGCCTGTTGATTATTTTGATAAAGACTACGAAGGTGTTTTTGATACAATTTCATTTGATGCGGATTTGGTTGCCATAGATGACGCAAATTTGTCTTTGAGAGATTATGTTACGGACTTGTATAGAGTTAACAATGATTCCGCTTTTATTTCTTACCCGTCGTTTACTCTTATAGAAGTAAATGATTTATCTGCGACAACTTTGTCTCCATGACCTGAGTCATCGACGGATATAACTTATCTGTTTGATCTTTAATGTTGCAACTTTGGGGTCGTTGGTTTTGTTCGGAAGTTCAGTTCTATTTACCGGTCGGAAGAAATGTAAAAAGTGCAAAGCTTCGCTTCACGCTTTAACATTTCTTGTCCGCCCAGTAGGCTCGGTCGCCCTCCGCGAAAAACATAGTCGCTACGCTCCTTGTTTTTCCGCGGTCGCGACCCCGACGC
>WFWP01000061.1 GCA_015491055.1 Patescibacteria group bacterium
CCCGGAGGGCGCGCGAGTAAACAGCGCGGGCTTTGCCCGCACCGCTTCCTATTCTTTGCACGCTTCGCGTGCGAAATAAGTTCGCGCAAGGGTTATCATTTGTTCACAAACTGAAACTTCGCGCTCGGAGAGCGCAGAGCCACGGCGCGCCGAAGGCGCGCAAGAAGGCAAAAGAGCGCGCAAATGCGCGGTGTGAGCAAAGATGGGCGCGGGCGCGAGGCGCGCGGATTTGTCTTGTTTCATATCTAAAAGCAATTATTATGTCCAAACCAAAATATTTTCTTTACGCTCGTAAGAGCACCGAAGACGATGACAAACAAGTGATGAGCATTGAAGCGCAAATTTTTGAATTGCGAGAATTTGCGCGTAAAGAAAATCTTGAAATTCTGGAGGAATTTCAAGAGTCAAAAAGCGCAAAGACACCTGGACGACCGGTTTTCAATGACATGATGGCGAAAATTGAAGAACTCGGAAATGTGGGAATTCTCGCGTGGCACCCCGACCGATTGGCTCGCAACAGTGTGGACGGCGGACGCATCATTTACGCAATAGACCAGAAGCGGATCGTGTCTTTGCGCTTTCCGACATTTTGGTTTGAACCCACCCCGCAGGGGCTCTTTATGCTCCAAGTGGCGTTCGGACAAAGTAAATACTATTCCGATAATTTGGCGCAAAATGTAAAGCGGGGTGTGCGCCAAAAAGTCCGCCGTGGCGAGTGGCTGACAAAAGCGCCTTTCGGTTATGTGAACAATCGGCAAACGAAAAACATTGAACCGCATCCCGTGCATAGCAAAGTTATCAAAATGGCTTTTGAAGAATACGCGAAAGGAACGCACGGGCTTGAGTCGCTGGCGGACTTTTTGGCACACCACGGCGTGACGACCGCGAAAGGAACGCCACTTGGCAAAGCTTCCGTCAAACGAATGTTGACCAATCGCGCTTATTTGGGATTTGTAAAACACAAAGGCGAATGGTTTGACGGAAGCTTTGAGCCAATTATTTCCCCGAAATTGTTTGAAGCCGTGCAGAAAGTTTTGTCGGCAAGAGCGCGACCGCGCAAACGCAGAGTCAAGTACGATTTTCCGTTTACCGGCATTTTTCGTTGCGGAGAGTGCGGAAGCATGATCACCGCGCAATGGGCGACGGGCAGGCATGGTGGCAGATATCGCTACTATCGTTGTACGAAAAAGAAAGGAAAATGTTCACAAGGATACTTGCGCGAAGAAGCTCTTGCCGAACAGATAAAGGAACAGCTTCAAACAATTTCGCTTTGCGACAAGTACACTTCTTGGATGTTGAAACGAGTTGACGAGATGAGCGAGAACGAAAAATACTTGTCGCAAAGCGATGCTCAAAATCTTGCAAACAAAATCAAAGAAAGCGAGGCGCGCTTGGAAAAGTTGGTGGAAGCGTATCTTGACGGTGACATTCCGAAAGAAATTTATCTCAAAAAGAAAGACGCACTTTTGCGCGCCACACTTTCTTTGAAAGAGAAAAGGAAAGATTTTGGACATTCGGGAAATAATTGGGTCGAACCCCTGCGGGAGTGGATTTTAGATATGAAACAAGCCGATTTTTTGGCTTCATCGGATAATTTGAAAGAGATTGCGGCTTTCGCCAAAAAAATCGGAACGAACCCCTTGGTTCGTGACAAATCCGCGCGCCTTGCGCCCGCGCCCATCTTTGCCCACACCGCGCATTTGCGCGCTCTTTTGCCTTCTTGCGCGCCTTCGGCGCGCCGTGGCTCTGCGCTCTCCGAGCGCGAAGTTTCAGTTTGTGACCCTACGGGGAATCGAACCCCGATCTCCGCCGTGAGAGGGCGATGTACTAGCCGTTGTACTATAGGGCCTTTTCGGTTGGAATTATACATATATATTTCAAAGGTACAAGATATTTCTATTATCGTTATCCACTTTAATATCATTTTTAAAATACGATTTTCAAACAAATATGTTATACTCGTAAGACATGACGGGTATTGAGATATTATTAAAGATTGTAATAGCCGCCATACTTGGAGGATTGGTCGGATTGGAGCGCACAGTCGCTTCAAAGCATGCCGGCATGCGGACATTTGCGCTTGTATCCATGGGATCGGCATTGTTTGTAATTGTGGGCGCGATGGCGGGGCAGTATTATCTAGGTATATTGAACTTTGATCCATTACGTTCATTTGCGTCCATTATATCGGGAATAGGCTTTTTGGGCGCCGGAATGATTCTGATGCAAAAAGATGCGCTAAAAGGATTGACAACGGCCGCAGGATTGTGGGCCACGGCGGGTGTTGGAGCGGCTGTGGGATTTGGTTTTTATTATTTGGCGGTGTTTTCCGTCTTAATCATATTGATTTTGTTTACCGGAATGTGGTTTGTGGAAGAAAAAATTAAGAACGTATTGTTAAAAGATAAAAACGGATAACGGCATATGGAACTTTCATTTTATCCATTTATGACAAAAGCGATTGTTCTTCTTTTTGCGGCTTTGTTGCCCGCGGTGTGGATGATTGCGGGAGTGATGCGAAGCGGAAAAGTGTTTATACCGGATTCAAGGATATTTTATGCAATTTTGTCGGTTCCTGTTGCATATGTGCTTTCCGCCGTTTTTGCAAATGATAAAAACAAAGCGTTGCTTGATTTTAATTTTAATACGGACTCACTTATTGTGATTTTATTAGGGGTACTGTTGTCCTCATCAATAATTCTCGGTGTCCGTAACAGAAGAAACTTTAAAAAGGTTGCGAAAGTCTTTCCAAGAATATTGTACTTATTTGCCGGGTTGTTTGTTTTGCAAATTGTAATTTCCAAATTCAATATATCTTCGTTGTCATTTCTTCAAACCGTTACGTTCGTAGATTCATGGATGGATTTATCTGCAATATTCGCCCTGCTTGTTATCTTCTTAATGTACGGGGGTAAAAAATCAGGCAAATACGGTGTTATATTCAGATCGGCAATCATTATTGCATTATTAATCTTTTCGGGCGCCGTCATTTATATTGCAAACGTATTTGCGCTGTTGGTACTTGCGTCTTTTGTCTATGCCTTAAAAGCGTTTTTATCCAAACCCCAAAATGGAGGTGGAATATTGCGATTGATTCCGGCTATTGTTGTTTTGATTGTATCCTTATTGTTTGTTGCCGATAAAGTGGTTTTGCAATCAAGAATTGTAACCACATTACAGTCTTTAACGGGTGTTTCGTTTGTGGATGTGCGTCCAAATTGGCAAGGCACGCTTGATGTGGCAAAAAGTGTGGCAAAAAATTCGGATTGGAATACAAAATTGTTCGGTACGGGATCCGGCACATTTGCCGATCAATGGAGAGTGCATAAGCCCGCCGAGATAAATGAGACCGTCTTTTGGAATACCGTGTTCACAAGCGGTGTGGGATTCATACCCACAAGCGTGATAACCGGGGGTGTAATCATGTTAATTTCGTGGTTATTGTTTTTCATTGCATTGTTTTGGTTTGTGATAAAGACTCGCCTTTCAATGTTTGGAAGTATGGCGCTTTTTGTATGGTTGTACATTCTTTTATACCCGGCGGGTGTTGCCATGATTCTTTTAGGGTTTGCATTGTTCGGAGCGATGGTTGCGGAACTTGTTGTGAACAGGAGAATTAAGGCAACCGTTTACAATATTAAAGGCGAATCAAAGGACGCATTCATGGCATATATTGTCATTCCCGTATTTGTTTTGTTATGTGTATTTTCCGCAACGGTTGTTGTTCACCGAATGGTTGTAAATTATTATTTTGAAAAAGCGTCGCAATTATTGTTGCAAGGAAAAATGAATGATGCCGAGTTATTATTGATACGCGCGAAAAAATGGACGGATAATGCGTTTATAGAAAGGAGTTATACGCAAATCGCATTTGCAAGATTGGTTGATATTTTGAAATCTGCGCAAATACAAGAAAGTTTTTATAAAGAGCTGTTTAAGGATACATTGACAAATGTGTTGTCTCATGCCGCGCGAGCGATAAAGACAGATCCGTATAATCCGGTAAACTACATATTGTTGGGATCAATAAGCGAACAGTTGGCTTTGCTTAATATTGAAGGAGCGTATGATAGCGCCATATCCGCTTATAAAAAAGCATGGGAATTGGATACTAAAAATCCCGCATTACCATTGGCAATTGCCAGGATATACTCCGTAAGCGGTGACAAACAGAATGCGTGGAAATATGTTGAGGAATCTATAAAATTAAAAAGCAATTTTGACGCCGCGTGGTATCAGTACGGATTGCTTGCGTTAAATGAAAAAGATTTTGAAAAAGCTATTGTGGCGTTTTCAAATGTCGTGAGAGTGAATGCAAATCATGCAAATGCCATGTATTATTTGTCTTTACTGTTGGCGCAGAAAGGGCAATATAAGGAATCTTTGATTTTGATGCAAAGGGTGGGACTGTTGAATCCGAATAATGAGGATGTCAAGCGTAACATTGCAATTTTGAAACAAAAACTGCAAGGCATTGAGGAGGATGCCGGTAACGAAAACGCTTCGCAATCGGCTCCCAAACCGACAACTTCCGATTAACAACATGTGATTTAAACATCTTTATACCAATTTCATGATGCGCAAGACTTTTTTATGGTTGAACCGAAGAATTGGTAATATGCACAATGCCGCATATCTTCTTGCGGTTTTTGCCATATTGTCCGTGTTGCTTGCATTGATAAGAGATAAATTATTGGCTCATGTGTTTGGCGCGGGTATTGAATTGGATTTATATTATGCGGCTTTTCGCGTACCTGATTTGATTTATGCCACGGTTGCGTCAATGGCGTCGGTATTTGTTTTGGTTCCCATTCTGGCGAATAAAAGTACCGATAAATCAAAACAAGATTTTATTCATGTATTGTTGGCTGTATTCGGGGGTATATTGATCTTGATATCCTTAATTGTTTATATATTGATGCCCGTACTTGTTACATTATTGTTTAGTGAGTTGACGGTACGCGGTTATGCTGATGAATTGGTTTCTTTGTCACGCATTTTGCTTTTGCAACCGGTTTTGCTCGGTTTATCAAGCATAGTTTCTTCCGTGATTCAATATTACGGAAAATATATAATTTATGCTATCGCTCCTTTGTTATATAATTTCGGTATAATAGCGGGGATTTTATTTTTTGTTCCAAAATTCGGAATAAGCGGTTTGGGGTATGGGGTGTTGATGGGCGCCTTCTTTCATTTATTGGTACAGTTGCCCGGTTTTGCGGAATTGGGATTTGGGAGGCGATTTAATTTCATATCATTTCAGGAAGTTATCAATGTTATCAAAATATCGCTTCCGCGAACCGCGGCATTATTTGCAAATCAGATCGCAATTTTTGCCTTAGTGGTAATGGCCGGTTCAATGAGTGAGGGGTCAATAGCAATATTTACTTTGGCATTCAATTTGCAATCCGCCCCATTGTCGGTTATAGGCGCAAGTTATTCCACCGCCGCATTCCCAACGCTTTCAAAATTGTATGCCGGAAAAAAACATTTGGAATTTGCCAATCAAATAAGTGCCGCATTGAGGCATATAATCTTTTGGTCATTGCCGGCTATGACTTTGATTTTTGTTTTGAGGGCGCATATTGTGCGTGTTATATATGGGTCCGGAGCTTTTAATTGGGACGACACTCGTTTAACCGCGGCCGCTTTGGCTTTGTTTACTTTGAGCCTTGTTGCGCAATGCGCAATATTGTTGTTTATACGCGCATACTATGCAACCGGGCGTACGGCGAAACCGTTAATATTGAGTATTTTCTCCGCAATAATTACCGTGATTATGGCAAAGATAATGACGCAGACATATGCCGAAAATGAATTTTTACGCAATTTCTTTGAAATTCTTACAAGAACATCAAATTCGGGTGACACATCTGTTCTCGTATTACCTTTTGTATACAGTATGTCGGCTATAATAACCGCCATTGCGTTTACTTTATTATTCGCTATGGATTTCAGGGATAGCGCACGCAAGATATTGAACACTTTGTTTGAATCATTGGTAGGCGCGTTTTTTGCGGGGGGTGGCGCATATTTGTTTTTATACATCGTAAGTGAATTGGGGTTGTTTTCAATAAACACTTTTTTAGGTGTATTTATGCAAGGGGTCTTGGCGGGAACAGCGGGAATTGCGATGGGCGCGACAGCATTGATTATGATTGGGAATAAAGAAATACTTACGGCAAAACAGATATTGAGTGATAAGTTTGCAAAAGTTGGTTAGTTGTAGATTAACAATAGCATGTTGATGACATAATTCATGGAGGTTATAATTGTCATGTATATTGCTTATGTAATTCACAACGGGATATGAGAGGTGATAATTCAAGACAAATTAAGATGATAGAACACATAAAGCATCTTGCGGCGGAGTTTTTTAAGGTGGAGAG
>WFWP01000062.1 GCA_015491055.1 Patescibacteria group bacterium
ATTATGACCGATATTTTATTGGAAAACGACATACCGTTGGATATAGTGGAGCTTGACAGAGAAGGTGTAAACACATTGGCGACCATTGAGAACCTTGATAAAAACAGATCATATATATTTGTTTCAAATGATTTTCATTTGGCGCGTATAGCGCTTGCAGCCAAACGCGCGGGATTTGACATGTCTAATACGGATAATGACAATACTTTCTCATTACATGCCGTGGATTATGTAACGGGCGGGCGTTATTCGCGAGAGCCGTTTTTTGTTTTTCGCGAAGCGGTGGCATGGTGGTTTTATTTTTTGAAAACTCTTGTATAGCTAATAATAGTGCAAAACTTTTCCCGTTTACAATTGTTCTCGGTTGAGGGTTTAATCCAAGCAATTTGTTTGCAATAATATGTTCATTATGTATAGTATGATCGATATGAATACGAACAATAAAATTGTTGTTATAGCGGGTCCTAGCGGCGCCGGCAAAAACTCAGTTTTGGAAGGTGTGTTGCGCAATTGCAACGAGTGTGCTCGGTTGGTTACCGCCACAACTCGCAAGCCGAGAGATGGAGAGACAGATGGTGTTGATTATCATTTTATATCAAAGAACGATTTTTTATCGGGAATTGAAAACGGAGACATACCCGAATACTGGCACGCAAAAGATACCGACAGGTATTACGGCACATATTTGCCGGATTTGAGGGAGAAATTTAGACAAGGAAAGGTGGTTATTGCTCAAGTGCAAGCGGAAGGCATAAGATATTTTAAGGATAATTTTCATACAATTGCGATTTGCATAACGCCCGATTCACCGAAAGAGTTGATGCATAGAATAAAATCACGACACCCTATGACTGAACAAGAATTATCGGAAAGGATGGCGTTGATTGAAAAAGAAATGAGGGAATTTCAAGAGGTGTGCGATTATACCGTGCGCAACCCCGATGGTAAATTGGATATGACCATAGAAAAAGTTATTGAAATTTTGCAAAATGAAGGATTTGTGACATAATGGCGCCTGTGATGAGTTCACCAAAAACAATTTTGTTTTACGGTATGAGCGGAGCGGGTAAGGGTACCCAGTCCAAACTTTTGATAAAGAAGTTAAGAGAGAGCGGACCTGCGCATTTTATAGAGGTGGGTCAAATGTTGCGCGATTATGCGAGTAAGCATGACACTTTCGGGGCGAGAAGGGTTCGAGAAACCATTAACGCCGGCATGTTGGTACCCCCCATTGTGGCCGCGAGTTTGTGGAGCGATGCATTGTTAAATGAAGTTCATGAAAATGATCATGTGATATTGGACGGCGCCGCTCGCAGCGTTCCCGAGGCGACATTGTTGCATGATATGTTGCATTGGATGAACAGGGACTGCACGATATTTATATTGGAAGTTGACGCTCAAACCGCCCTTGAAAGAGCGGTGGCGAGAGGGGAATCCAGATCGGATGATACAAAAGAAGTTATGGAAAAGAGATTGAGTTGGTTCAAAGATAAAACCATGCCTGCGATAGAATACATGAAAGAGCGGGGCGCGACCGTGCATCATATAAACGGAGGTGGAAGTATTGATGAGGTGCATAACGATATCGTGTCTCTGTTGGAGGTGTAAAATCATTGTTTGCCATGGATAAGAAAACAAATACACAAGCGGAGAAAGTTGAACTCGGTACGGAATTTGAAGCGACATTCGTTTTAGGTGGCAGATCTGTTGACGAAATACGCGAGCTGTTATCAAGTAAAGGAGCGATTCTCGTGAGACCCGAGTATACGCAATACAGGATCGTTTTTCATCCTCCAGAGAGTTGCATTGTTAAGAATGCGTTTGTGCGCGTGCGTAAAGAAGGCGAATCTGTGATTACAATGTCTTTGAAAGTATTTGGAGAAGGGAATCGCATTTCAGATCAAAAAGAAATTGAACTCGGCGTATCTTCTTTTGAAGATGCAAAGAATTTCCTTGTTGCATTGGGAGCGACCGTAAAGGCGGAACAGGAGACTCGCCGAGAATTGTGGACGCTTGACGGGGCCGATATCACCATAGACACATGGCCGTTTTTGGATCCGTTTATTGAAGTTGAAGGTCCTGATGAACATGTTGTCAGATCTGTGTCCGAAAAACTCGGTATGACATGGGAAAACGCATTGTTTGACGGGGTTGCGGCGCAGTATGAGGCTAAGTATGGCATTCCCGCGAGTGTTGTAAACAATGAGACACCCCGAATTGTGTTTGATATGGAGAATCCATTTGTTAAAAAAGATAATGTTTAATATCATGCGAGGCGGACTTCGTGAGGAAAAGACATCGGACATGTACCTTTCGTTAATTGACGGAAATATTGACGAAAAAATAGGTTATATTGTAGAAGTTTTGGCAAAAAGACACGCTCCCGCGGACAAAAAAGGAATTGTAACCGTTCTTGAGTGTGGTATAGGTGGCGGAAGTCAATTACGAAAAATAGCGGAATACATGCCGTGCAATGGAAGGTTGATAGCCATGGATATTTTGGATTTGTCTTATCGCGCGTCCGGTTTTATGTTTCTCAGATCGGACATGTGTAATATAAATCTTCCCGATTCGTCGGTGAGTGTCGCAAATTTATCCGCGATTTTGCATGAGGTGTACTCATATCACAAATATCAATCAATAAAAAGCGTGGATAAGAGTTTATCGGAAATTGCGCGCGTGTTGTTGCCGGGAGGATATTGCGCATATAGAGACTTGGGCTATCCGGACAATGCAGATGACATGATAAGTATCACATACAAAGGGAGACATATAGTTTTCTTTTACCATTTTTTCTTAAAAGATTTTGTGTATAACACACATGCGTATGAAGTTGCGTCATATGGTTGTGAGGAGCGCGCAGATTCTGTTACTTTGACGATGTCCAAATTATTGCATATGGAGTTTCAGCGCCACTATCTTTCGTTTCGCGAAGTTGTGCGAGGCGGTTTTTTGGCAGAACTCGGAATTTCTTCATTGAGGCACAGATGGATTTCAAAACAAGACGGTATAAAGGAGTTTTTCCTTGAAGACACGACGGGAATTTTTAATCCTGTGGCCCGTGTGTATAATTTAATGTATTGCCCGTTGCTAAGTCGCGAAGGTAAACGAGTATACAGAATGCGCGGAACTCAATTTGACATTTTTCTTGACTCGGTTATTGCGGATTACGCTCAAAAGAGTCGGTTGTTTATGACATACATAGAACGATGGAAAGAAAGAGAAGGAAAGGAAATGTATTATTATTATTCTCTTGAACAAATAATTCGTAAAGGTATTGAACTGGAAGGCGATTATATACTGTTTCCCGCACATTCCGACGCGGTGAAGAAGATAACCCGTCATTATTACACTCGGTATTTATCAACCATAGCAACGCATGGAATGCGTGATTATAAGCAGTTGATTTTATGGCAAAAAATGACACCGGAAAGAGCGTTAACTTTGCTTGATAAAGGGATTTTGCAAGGGCATATCTCTCCCGATGTTCAAGCCGAATATCGCAAGATATTGATGTCTCGTATGGGATCGGGATAACGGTTTTATGTTTTTATTCATCTTAATAATTTTCTTATGCAAAAAGACAATAACAAAATCTTGATAAAATTAAGCGGAGGCGCGTTGAGTGACGGTACGGAAAAGTATACGGAAAGTATTTTGAAGGAAACCGCAAGACAAATAAAAAGTGTGCAAGATAAAGGTTTTGAGGTTGCCTTGGTTGTCGGGGGAGGTAATTTGTTTCGCGGGGCGGAACTTGCGGGCAATGTTGGAATA
>WFWP01000063.1 GCA_015491055.1 Patescibacteria group bacterium
TAATAATACCATTCATGATGTAAAGTACCAACAACCGTATAAACAACAATGCGCAATATGAAAAACAAAGTAAAAATTGTTAAAGACGGGGACGAAATTTTGCGGAAGATCGCAAAAGAAGTTAATGTTGACTTGATAGGCTCAACGAAAATTTGCAATGTTATTGAAAATATGAAAACGGCTTTGTCTCGTGAAAAATACGGGGTTGCCATTGCCGCTCCGCAAATAGGTGTGGGACTGAGAATATTCGTCGTGTCCGAAAAGATTTTTGATTACAATTACTCAAAAATGCCGGACACGGTATTTATCAATCCCATAATATTGAAAACATCAAAAAAAATGCAAAATTCTAATGAAAGTTGCTTATCAATACAAGGCCGACCGGTAGAACGCGGGCCTGATGTTGCAGGTGTTGTCAAGCGTCCCGCCAAAATGCTCATTGAATATTATGATGAAAACGGCAACAAGAAGCAAAGAGGCGCATCGGGATTGCTGGCGGCAATTTTTGATCATGAAATAGATCATCTTAACGGTGTGTTGTTTACAGACAAAGCTGAAGAATTGTGGGAAATTGATGAAGAATTTAACCGCAAATAATAATTAATGGGAACACAAATTTGCAAGTAACGCTGCACTCGTAAATTGTATCACCCTTTTATTGTCTCCTCAATTAACACACGGGTAGCATGGCAAGGTAGCATGCCTGTTGTGCATACACATAACCTACATCGCAAAAGCGTCGTCTTTCAATGTTTTTATGTGTACTTAATTAACGATATATGGCCACAATATACTATAAATAAAATTATTCGCCGATTTCAGACACCATATTTATATATATTCGCGACAAGATTGATTGTCTTTATTGTGGGGTTTATAATGAGCCGACACAAGAAATATTATGCAGACAAATAATGCCGACATGCGAATGTACATAATCACATTTTGGGTAAGTTCTCTTATTCTTGCCATACTCTGGTTATTTACCCTGTCGGAAACAAAGTGGTTGATACATGTGGACAAATATGTCAATCAAATAATTCCCCTATTTCATAATTCACTCTTTAACATTTTGTTTTTCTGGATCTCCGAGATATTTGAGCCCGATTGGTTTGTTATGTGGTTCGGCGCGCTTTTGATTGCGTTGCTCGTGTTCAAAAAATATTATGAGGCTATTTTTCTGTTTTTCGGAGTTGCGGGGGGGCAATTTGTAAAATTTATAATGAAAAACATCACGGACAAACCTCGCCCGGACAATCCTTTCGGAATTATCGATACTGAAAGTTCTTTTCCAAGCGGACATGCAACCACAAACATATTTTTGTTTCTGGTGTTCTTACACTTTGTGGCGCCTCATATAAAAAAACCGTGGAAATTGCCGACAAATATATTACTGGCGATATTTGTGCTTGCGTTTCCTTTTTCTCGCATTTTTTTACAAGTGCATTACACTTCCGATGTGCTTGCGGGTATGGCGCTCGGAGTCGCAAGTTTTTCTTTTACCGTTTTGACATTTGAATACTTATTTCCAAAAATTTACCGAAACATTAAAAGCAAAATCAAATTAAATAATCAATAACTTTTCATGAAAACAAATATTCAAGATCTGAAAATGGCATTTTTCGGCACCCCGCAATTGAGTGTATGGGCGTTGGAAGAAATGGAGAAATACGGAATAATTCCCACACTTGTCATCACGGCCCCGGATGCGCGCGCGGGACGGGGGCGTATTTTAACCAAACCTCCGGTAAAAGAGTGGGCTGAAAATAAAGGAATTGACATATTGCAACCGACGATCATTGATAAAGAGTTTATAAAAATATTAGAAAACACGAACTGGGATTTATTTATAGTGTTTGCGTATGGCAAAATTTTACCAAAACGCTTGATTGATATTCCCAAATACGGATCACTCAATATACACCCTTCACTGTTACCAAAATTGAGAGGTCCTTCCCCCATTCGTTCGGCAATCAGAAATGATGAACAAAACCATGTGGGTGTGTCCATTATAAAAATGGATCAAAAAATGGATCACGGACCCATTGTCGCGCAAGCAAAACTGCATCTTAATCAATGGCCGTTACCGGGCAGAATTCTTGATGAAATTTTAAGCAAAGAAGGAGGGAAGATGTTATCGGAAATATTACCAAAGTGGATAAATGGAGATATCACACTTGAACCTCAAAATCACACGGAAGCGACTTTTTGCGGTTTTTTCAAAAAAAGTGACGGAGAAATTTTTGACACCGATACGGATTATGAGAAATATCTGAAATACTGCGCTTACGACGGGTGGCCCGGAGTTTTCTTTTTTGACGAAAAAGGTAAAAGAGTCAAAATCACAAAGGCTCATTTGAACGAGAAAGGAAAATTTGTGATTGACAAAATAATTCCGGAGGGAGGCAAGGAAAGAAATTATGAGAATGAATTGTAAAAATACAAGACCTCAATATACACGCGAGAAAAATTACACCAAAACAAACTTCGTCATAAGTCACCTTGTCCAAACGGTCCTTGCAATCTTCTTTAACATTCTTTTCCCTTTCAAAAACAAATCGCGCTTTTTCGTTTTATTTCTCCTCAGTCTTCTTGCCAACTCATCTTTTGCTATATCTATCGCAGCTTCCAAACTCTCTCCGTGACCCACCGCATGCATATCCAAGCCTCCCGAGACAACAATCATATCCGCTCTGTATATTTCACCACCCAAACGTCTTGCATCTTTTGAAAGTTCTATATCAAACCTCGGAATATCTTTATCGGTGTTAATGAATTTCAGCAAAGTCGCCGCTTTTTGTTCGGCGTACTCCTTTATTTCATTGTTTACTCTTATGTTTTTTGTCTTAAAATTTATTATCATATTTTAAATTTAATTTGTAATTTAATTAACACACAGTTATTGTA
>WFWP01000064.1 GCA_015491055.1 Patescibacteria group bacterium
CTCTCCAATATACTTTGCTGCGCTCGAATTGCACCCCCAAATTTCATTTGGGGGGACCGCAGATATGATAACATACTTTGCAGTGTTCGTCACTTTGCAACTTAGATTAAATTCTACACCCGGGAGTTTCATTTCTTAATTCCGAACATAAAGACTGTATTTGTTTTGGTACATATATCATATGTAATTCATATTCACCTTAAACAAAAGCGTCACATATGTTGTGAAGTATTAAGAAAAAACGCAACAGATAAAAATACTATAAAAAACCAACTCGTTATCCCCACTTCGTAACGAAAACAGATACAATGGGTGCGTTAACAGCCCATTAACAACAAATGTGTATGCACAAAAACACAAAACTTACGCCCGTAATGCGCCGTGAGGTATATTCGCTATGGAAACAAGGAAAATCACAAAGATGACTGCAAGAGCATGTAATATCAACAAACGAGTCATAGGTCGTATTGTAGTACGCGGACGACTTGGCGACTTTTCCGTACACGACAGCACCAATTACAGGTATCGTAGGATAGAATACGGCCTGAAGGGACTCATGAAAACGGAACAAAAACTGAAAAAACGAGCCGAACGGTTGACCATCAAGAGGTATGAAAAATCATAACAATTCTCTAAATAACAATGTTATGCTATAATCACAAATATAATTTTGGCAGATTAACAAGCGATTCAGTATATTCATAACATAAAGCATAAAAATGAAAATACGGATATTTGCCGGACGACTGTTGAAAGTACAAAAGAATTCCTTGAAAGTATTAAAGAGGAATTGCGACGTGACTTAAAAAAAGGGAAATTGCCAAACATTCCCGAAGATATTGAGTCGAGAATAAAAACAACGGTTGCGAGTATCATACACAAACCCATCGAAAACCGAATTATCGGCATATTGCCGACATTTCGTTCAGATATAAAAGAACAATTAACAGGGATAGTTTTAACACTCTTTAAACGCGCAAAGCAAAAAAACATGTTGCAACCGGACGATGAGCTTAAAACCCTTGATGATGAGAAATTTGCCGTTTTGATAGAGTTATTGCTTTTGGATACTGTGTATTTTCGTGATCATTTTCTGTCTGAACAAAATACATTGAGCGCAAATTCTATAAAACGAATCGCAAAACTGGCAACATATAGCACATATGACGATTTTCGTACTTTGTTATATGATGATGAATACATTCGCGAAGAACTCGGTCTTGATGATAATGTAGATGTGCAAAAATTGTTTCCGAGAGGTATGCGTGTACGCTTTGCGGTTAACAATATATCAAACCCAATTGGCGCATTGCGAAGAGTGAAACATCATTTGGAGACAACATTGAGTGATGAAAATATTCGCGAAGAACTCGGTCTTAATGATGATGATATAGATGTGCAAGAACTGTTTCCGAGAGGTATGCGTGTACGCTTTGCGGTTCACAATATGTTAAACCCCATTGACGCATTGCGAAAAGTGAAACATCATTTGGAGACAACATTGAGTGATGAAAACATTTGCGCAAAATTTGGTATTGACATATCACACATACCAAAATTACACATAAACACAAAGAAATATTTTGCATATGCGTATATAACGAACCCTCTTTGCGGCGTGGCAAAATATGCCACGGGACTCATAAACCCTGTGGGATATAACGCAACGCTTGATTGCGTTTTATACAAATGTGAATTTTCAGAGGAATTTAAAAATAACGCGCGCAAATACTTGAATACACACAACTGCAAAGGTATTTAATTGGTACCCGGCGCTCGGATAATCAGTGTGTTCTTATCTTAATCAGTATTCATAAGGTGAATCATTACATGCAAGTAATGGTTGCGGGTATGCTTAACAAAATCTTACGTTTGGTCTTCATGAATATATACCGATACGGTAAGGGGTATTTTTATCTATACAAGTGAATTTCGGTAACCTTTTTAGGTGTTTATAACGAAATGCGTGACAAAACATCAAGTTTTTGATATGCTCATACCATGATTTTTGGTAAGATAAGAAGTGTGTTTTCCGATGACATAGGTATAGACCTCGGAACCGCCAATACATTGGTGTATGTTAAGGGTAAGGGTATTGTTCTCAATGAGCCCTCAATGGTTGCGGTCAACAACAAAACCAATCAAGTGGTTGCGGTTGGGACGGATGCAAAAGAAATGTTGGGAAGAACCCCCGGGCATGTTAGGGCGGTACAACCTTTGATTGATGGAGTAATTTCAGATTTTGAAGTAACCGAAGAGATGCTTTCATATTTAATAAGCAAAGCGCAAACAGGTATCAAATTGTTCGGACCGAGAATTGTCGTCGGAGTTCCGTCAGGGATTACGGGCGTGGAAACTCGCGCCGTTCGCGATGCCGCAATAAATGCAGGAGCCAGAGAAGTTCACATAGTAGAAGAACCCATGGCGGCGGCCATAGGAATAGATTTACCCGTTCACGAGCCAAGAGGTTCCATGGTTATAGACATAGGAGGAGGTACAACGGATATAGGTGTGATATCTTTGGGTGGAATCGTTAATTCAAGAAACATAAAGGTTGCTGGAGACAGATTGAACAGTGACATTGTCACATATATACGAAATGAATTCAAAATATTGATTGGCGACAAAACGGCGGAGGATGCAAAAATAGCCGCCGGTTCGGTTCACAATGAATCTGAAGGATTTGAGACTATCGTAAGAGGTAGAGATTTGGTATCGGGGTTGCCGAGGGAAATACTGATAACTGAAAAAGATGTGAAAGAAGCGATACACCATTCCATAACCAAGATAGTTGATATGGCAAAGGAAGTATTGGAAACCACTCCTCCGGAAGTTGTATCTGATATAATGAAAAGCGGTATTTATTTGGTGGGAGGAGGAGCGCTTATAAGGGGATTATCCGACATGCTTTCTGAAATGCTGGGAGGCATAAAAGTGATTGTTGCGGATGATCCTTTGACTGCGGTTGTCAGAGGTACGGGTAAAATACTTGACGATATAGAATCATATCAAGAGTCGTTAAAAGAACATGAAAACCAATTATCGCCTACGACATAAGAAATACTTTGCAAATAAAAAACACTTTGCGATATTTGCGCTTTTTATCGTGTTTCTGGCTACGCTTGCCGTTTATACAAATTTATACTCAAAGCTATCGATTAAAATTTATTCAACATTTTATATATTTACAGAACGAGTTTCATCAGCAATCTATGATTCTGTAAATTTTATATCTCCAAAATATAAATTATTGCGCGAAAATCAAAATTTGCGTTCGGAACTGCAAAGATTACAAACGGTTAAATTATATAACGAGGTTTTAATGCGAGAAAACGAAAAATTGAGAGAACTGCTCGGAAGCAATATATCCACATCTGAAAATCCATTTAACAAACCTTCAATACCCGCGCGCATTACCGGATATAATTCAATTCCGTACGGAACCATATTGATCTCATCCGATTCAAGAAAAGATATTCCACACAATGCGATAGTTGCGTTCGGCAATATTGCGTTGGGATCGGTGATAAAGAGTTACGGCGATACCGCATTGGTGGAATTATTTACGGCCGGAGGAAAAGTTTACGATGTATTTGTGCGTGACAAGAAAGCCGTTTTCACAGGTGTGTCCAATGGGACCGGAACAATTTCCATAACCAAAGAAATGGATATTGAAATCGGAGATATTGTAACATTACCCATAGCTCACGGATACATATTGGGCATGGTAAGACATATTGAATATTCCGATGAAGACTCATTGCAAAAATTATATGTGGCGTCTCCCATAAATATAAGGGACCTCATGTTCGTAAATGTTTTAATACCCAATGCCGATGTAGATGATATGTAAAATCATACTGATTTATGTTAAATTACATGCCCACAAGCAAATTACACTGGTTCATAATAGGAATGTTTCTTTCAGCCATTATGTTTGATAATTTGGTATTACATGTTATCTCGGTAATCATTTTACCTTTATTTTGGAGAGATTACATTGTTCCGTTATTTGGTGCACTTCTTGTTGACGGCGCATTTACGGGAATCAGAGAATTATCAAATTTATTCGGGTTATCGTACACAATAATTACTTTGATACTGGTAATAATTTTTGTGTCAATTAGCAAAATGTTGAGAATTTGATTATGCGCAAACCTTTCTTTGATGGAGTAAATCCGGAAGACGCTTTTTTAGACTCTTCAAATCTGCCCGGGTTTGACCATGGCGCGGCCGAGGGACGACTTGTTCGTATCCTAACTCAAAAAGAAATATATATTGCAGGAATTTTATTTATGATCGTCATGTTTGTTTTTATTGCCAAACTATTCACATTGCAAGTTATAAACTCCAATACCTATAAACAATTATCTGAAAATAACAGGTTGATAAAACCGGTTTTATTTGCGCAAAGAGGTGTGATAAC
>WFWP01000065.1 GCA_015491055.1 Patescibacteria group bacterium
GTATAAGACCACTATAATATAACGAATATGAATTTTATTTTATAAATTAGGGTTTAAGGAAGGAAAAATTTGGTACTTGGCGTTGCTCATCGGAGCGAATTGTGTAAGGTTATCTGTTCTTGTATCTTAATTTTTACACCTTTTGCCTGCGATTGGGTACAAGGTGGCGCGATACATTAAATCGGTAATGATACTAAAATGATGTTGTGATAAAATTGCGACAATGAAAGACAAAAACTCTTTGGAAGCGGTATTGTACTCTGAAGGAGGGGATATTTCATTGAGGCGGGTCCATGACATTTTGGGGTTGAATGAATTAGATGTTAGGGAAATTGCCGAGGAGTACAACAGGTTGGACAGAGGAACCGTGATCATAGTCGGATCAAACAGTGTCTCAATGAGAGTTGCCAAAAAATACGCGCCTCTTGTTGAAAAAATCCGCAAAAAAGAAAATGAAAGAAGCTTAAGCAAATCTGCAGTTGAAGTTTTGGCAATTGTGTTATATTCTCCCGGTCGTTCCGTAACGGCGCAGGAAATAGAGCATGTTCGCGGTGTAAATTCGGCTTACACTTTGCGACAATTATTGATAAAAGGATTTTTGACGACAAGGCGTGACGGGGCGCGATATGTTTATGAGCCCACCGCGGAATTGCTTGCCTTTTTGGGTGTGTCAAGTAAAGAAGAATTGCCCGAATTTGACAATACGCAAAAAAGAATTAAAAAGTTTTTGGAATATGAGATGGAAAAATAAATTTCATGTTTACAACATTTATTATTTGTTTGGCGCAATATCCGTCGTGTTCGCACTTGCGTTTTTCGGCTCCATGTTCTTTCTTGACTTGCAAGACAAACGACAAGAGTTGCAACTTGCGGCGGTTGCATCTGCGTTTTCCGAATACTCATTCGTACGCGATAAGTCGTTAAGCGATATTACCGTAAATGCAAAATCCGCTTTTGTGTATGACATTGCGCGAAACAAGGTATTGTATGACAAGAACGGGGACTTGGTTTTACCTTTGGCATCTTTGACCAAATTGATGACCGCTTATGTGGCACGCAAACGGTTGGGGGCGAATACTCCCGTATACATTTCAAAACAAGTCATATTAACGGAAGGAGATAGCGGATTGATTCAGGGAGATGTTTGGAATAGTGGAGATCTGATTGATTTTATGTTGACTGTTTCATCAAATGATGCCGCGGTTGCATTGTCTTCCGCAAAGGGTTCGCGAGCAGAATTTATAGAAAAGATGAATGATGTTGCGCGCGGTCTCGGTTTAACCTCAATGTATTTTTTCAATGAAACGGGGTTGGATATAAATGCGCATCAAGCGGGAGCGTACGGGAGCGCAAGAGATATTGCTTATTTGTTGGCGTATATATCCATGACAAAACCTCAATGGTTGGAAGCGACAACCTTCCCATATTTTACAAGCGTTTCATTGACGGGATTGAGGTATGATGCGATTAATACCAATTCCATTATAAAAGATATCCCGGCTTTTATAGGGGGCAAAACCGGTTTTACGGATTTGGCGGGCGGAAATCTGGCCATTGTGTTTGATGCCGGAATGGGCAGACCTGTCGTGGTGGTCGTTATGGGTTCTACGAAAGAGGGCAGATTTAAAGATGTGTTGACGATTATCAATCAAATCATATAATATCGCGATGGAAATTGAAAATGTGGTCAAAGTCATATTGCCCGCCGCCATGGCGTTTGGAATCGGGATTGCCATATCTCCCGTTCTTACTCACTTTTTGTACAAGTATAAAGTCTGGAAAAAACCCGGTAGGCAAGGTAAAAAATCACTTGATGGGACAGATGCCGAAGAATTCAATAAATTGCATGCCGACAATGAATTGAAGACTCCCCGTATGGGCGGCATTGTGGTTTGGGGCAGTTCTTTGTTGACCATATTTTTGATAACCATCATTGCAAAATTTTTTCCCAATGCGACAACAGTTAAGATGGACTTTCTTTCAAGGGATCAGACTTGGATACCTTTGTTTACATTGGTTATGGGCGCAATTGTCGGGTTTGCGAATGACTTGCTTGATGTAAGCGAACGCGGGAACGGCATATCTTTAAAACGGCGTCTTGCTTTTGTTATTGCGATGTCGGGGTTTATCGGATGGTGGTTTTATGAAAAACTTGAAGTGACGGGGATAAGCGTTCCTTTTGATGGGGTGTTGTATTTGGGTTGGTTAATCGTTCCGTTTTTTATTCTTATGACCCTGGCATTATATGCCAGCGGTGTTATAGATGGCGTAGACGGCTTATCCGGAGGCGTGTTTGCAGGTATATTCTCGGCGTATGCGATCATAGCGTTTAATCAATCACAAATAAATTTGGCCGCTTTTTGCGCAATGATCGTGGGGGCTTTACTTGCATTTTTATGGTTTAATGTTCCTCCCGCAAGATTTTATATGACCGAAACCGGAACAATGGCATTGACTTTAACTTTGAGTACGGTTGCATTTATGACGGATTCATTGGGAGGAGGTGTGGGAATAAGCGCGTTGCCCATCATAGGGTTTTTATTGGTGGCTACGGTTGCATCAAACATTTTGCAAATTCTTTCAAAAAAAATTCGCGGAAAAAAACTGTTCAGGGTGGCTCCGTTGCATCACCATTTTGAAGCAAAAGGATGGAGTTCCGCAAAGGTGACCATGCGATATTGGATATTGAATATCATATTTACATTTATTGGAGTTATTTTTGCGATTTTGGGGTAGTGTGGAGCAAGTACCGTATACGGTAAACCGTCAATGAAACATGTATACTGTGCTGTCAAGTTGACAATGTGTGGTACAAATATATAATATGTACCACAACAACCCTGCGAGGTTGTGGTTTATAAAGTTAACAGTAATTAAAGTAGTGTATGAGTAAAGCAAAAATACAACCACTCGGGGCTCGGATTGTGGTTCAGCCTGCAAAAGAAGATGAAAAAACCGCGTCCGGTATAATATTGCCCGAATCTGCAAATTCTTCCGATAAAAATAATATCGGCGAGGTTGTTGCGGTGGGCAAATTGGAAAATTCGGAATTATCCGTGGGAGACAAGGTGCTGTTTTCTCAATACGGATACGATACTGTTGAAATTGATGATGAAGAATTTTATGTGATAAAAGAAGACAATGTTCTCGCGATTATAAAATAATCACATCTTGTTCACTTATTAATTTACCGATTGTTTTGTAATTTAATTATTAAAATTTAATGAAATAAGCGAAATATGGCAAAAGAAGTAAAATTTGACAATGAAGTCAGGGACTCATTGTTGCAAGGTGTCAGGACCGTGGCTAACGCGGTGAGAGTTACCATAGGGCCGCGAGGGCGAAATGTTGCTCTTGATAAGAGTTTCGGGGGTCCTCGCATTACCAATGATGGAGTGTCAATTGCGAAAGAAATTGAACTTGAAGACAAGTTTGAAAATATGGGAGCCGAAATCATAAAGGAGGTTGCAAACAAAACCAATGATGTTGCGGGAGACGGAACCAGTACGGCGACCGTGTTAACGCATGCGATAGTTGAGGAAGGATTTAAGAAGACGGCTATGGGAGCAAATGCGGTTGTGGTAAGACGCGGTATTGAGAAAGCCGCAAATGATGCGGTGGAAGAATTGAAGAAGATGTCCAAGAAGGTTAAAGACCATGATGAAATTGTTGCAGTTGCGAGCATTTCGGCTGAAAGCGAAGAACTGGGTAAAACCATAGCGGATACCATAGAAAAGGTCGGCAAGGACGGAGTGGTTACAGTTGAAGAGTCTAAGTCAATGGGGATAGAAAGTGATGTTGTTGAAGGTCTTGAATTTAATAGCGGTTATGTGTCTCCGTACATGATTACCAATGGAGAAAAGATGGAAGCTGAAATGAAAGATCCTCTTGTTCTTGTCACCGATCAAAAGATAAGCGCCATTAAAGATGTGCTTCCATTACTTGAACAACTTGCTCAAAGCGGAAAGAAAGATTTGGTGATTATAGCCGATGATATTGAAGGAGAGGCGTTAACGACATTTGTGGTAAACAAGTTGCGTGGAACCTTCAATGTGTTGGGTATTAAGGCTCCCGGATTTGGTGATCAAAAGAAAGCGCAGCTTGGGGATATAGCTACCGTACTTGGAGCGAAGGTTGTGTCCGGAGATTTGGGAATGAAATTGGAAGATGCGACTTTGGACATGCTCGGAGAAGCGGGACGAATTGTATCCACCAAGGACAAGACCGTAATCGTAGACGGAAAAGGATCCAAGAGCGAGATTGACAATTTGATCAAACAATTGAAAGCGCAAGCCGAAAACACCGAGAGCAAATACGATAGAGAAAAACTTGAAGAGAGAATAGCGAAATTGAGCGGAGGAGTTGCGGTTATACGTGTTGGTGCGGCAACCGAAACAGAGATGAAATATCTCAAAGACAAAATAGATGACGCTGTTAATGCCACAAAGGCGGCAATTGAAGAAGGTATTGTTCCCGGTGGAGGTACTGCGTTGGTAAAAATTGCCGATAAGTTGTCAAAAAATAAAGAAGCTAACGAGAAAGATGAATTTGGAGTCGGATATCGCATTTTGACGCAAGCATTGCGCGCTCCGTTTAAACAAATAGTCGCAAATGCCGGGCGAGATGATGCGGAGGTATTGATAAATGAAATGGTGAAAGCCGGTGCCAATTATGGATTTGATGCTTCAAAAGAAGATCAAGACGCAAAGGTTGTTGATATGTTGCAGGCCGGCATTATTGATCCCGCAAAAGTGGAAAGGGCTGGTATACAACATGCGGCGAGCGCTGCGGCGGTTTTGTTAACAACAGAAGCCGCAATCGCGGACAAACCCAAAAAAGAGGAAGCTCAACCTGCAGGAATGGGCGGAGGAATGCCGATGATGTAGTCGCTTGTACATGTACACGCTTACAAAAACAAAGGGTCTTTAAGACCCTTTGTTTTTGTGTTAATATACCGTGTGGTTTTTGTGATTAGGGGTATAGCTCAGTTGGTAGAGCAGCGGCCTCCAAAGCCGCGTGTCGTCGGTTCGAGTCCGGCTACCCCTGCATACTGAAAGATTAAGATAATGTGTTGACTGTTTTTACGTATAAAATTACTCGCTTTTATCAACAGTGCGCATATGCGTTACATATACAAGTGTGCTACCATCATATTCGATGAAGGGTTTATCCATAGCGGTATTAAGAGGGGGTCCGTCAGATGAGTATGAAGTTTCGTTAAAAAGCGGTGCCGCGGTTATTGATGCGCTTGAAAAATCAGGCAAGCCGTCAAACATAATTGACATACTGATAGACAAGCAAAAACAATGGCATAGAAACGGGTTGTTGATGCCTATGGCGGATGCATTGAAGGGTGTTGATGTTGCCGTAATCGCTATGCATGGCAGATATGGTGAAGATGGAGAACTGCAACGGGAGTTGGAAATATTGAAAGTGCCATATACCGGATCGGGGAGTTATGCATCATCGCTTGCGATGAATAAACCTCGCGCCAGATTTGCGGTTAAACCCTTACCAATGATAAAGTTGCCCGAACATTATTTGATACTGCAAGATGATATAAACTCGGAAGAAGATTACCATAAAGTATCGAGAGAAATTTTCAGACGCTTTGGTCCTCCTTATATTGTAAAACCTGCCAACGGAGGATCATCTGTCGGTATTGTGATTGCGAACACTTTCATGGACCTGCCGAATGCCATAAAACGAGTGGGGGGGTTGGTAGGGTATCCCATTTTGGTTGAGCAAAGAATTTTTGGCAGAGAGGTAACTTGCGGGGTGATTGAAAAATATCGTGATCATGAATATTACGCCTTGCCTCCTGTTGAAATAATCTTGCCGGAACATGCCGATATATTTGATTACAATGTAAAATATGCAACGGATGAAAAAGTGTGCGCGCAAGAAGTGTGCCCGGCTAATTTTGACAAGAGTATAAAATATTTGGTTGAAGATGCGGCAAAAGCGGTGCATAAGATACTGGGATTGAGACATTATTCTCGCACGGATTTCATATTGTCAAATCACGGGTTATATTTTTTGGAGTCCAACACCTTGCCCGGATTAACGCAACAATCTTTATTACCCAAGTCATTGGAAGTTGTGGGCGCGAATTTATCGGATTTATTGGAGCATCTTGTTGGGCTTGCGCTTAGTGAAAAGTGATGTACAATATCGGTTGCGCATGATTGTGGTTGGTTGTTTGAATGTTTGCGCATTACCGTATGGGCCAGTAGCTCAGTTGGCTAGAGCGCCTCGTTTGCACCGAGGAGGCCGGGGGTTCGAATCCTCTCTGGTCCACATAATTGTGCTTATATTGCAAAATTGCGCATAATCTTTGACTGTGATGACCTGCGTGTGCCCATGGTTGTTAAATAGTGGTATATTAAAAGTGAAAATAACGGGTTAATTATTTATAAATGAAATTATTATCAATTGAGACCAGTTGTGATGAGACCGGAATAAGTATAATAGACGCGAATGGTTATTTTGAAGATAATACGCTGAATTTTACTGTTCTTGCGAACACGTTAGCTTCGCAGGCAAACATGCATGCGGAATATGGCGGAGTGTATCCGGCGCTTGCAAAAAGGGAACACATAAAGGCGTTGCCGCTTCTTTGTGAACGGGCTTTTTTTGACGCAAAACGAAACGCTTCCCATGACAATATTGAGCTTGACGCAATTTCGGTAACTTACGGTCCTGGGTTGGAACCGGCATTATGGACCGGTGTGAATTTTGCAAAAGATTTATCGAAAAAATTTGATATCCCGATTGTTCCTGTAAATCATATGGAGGGGCATATATTTTCGGCGGTTATCAAAGAACATGAAAATACACCATTTCATTTTTCGGCTCATAAATTGAAATATCCGTCCATGGCATTATTGATATCCGGAGGTCATACGGAGCTGATATTGATTGAGGGACCCTTTAAATATAAATACATCGGAGGCACGCTTGATGATGCGGTGGGAGAAGCGTTTGACAAAGTAGCGCGCATGTTGGGATTGGGTTATCCCGGCGGACCTTTGATCAGTAAATTGGCTGAAAAAGCGCGTTTGTCGGGAAATGGTTATAATATCAAGCCGTTGCCGAGACCCATGTTGAATTCCGGAGATTTCAATTTTTCATTTTCAGGGTTAAAAACCGCGGTTCTTTATCAGATAAAAGCGTTTGAGAAAGAATATGGAAAGACGATGCCTGATGATATCGTGGAATCTATTGCGCTGGAATTTGAAAATGCTGTTGCGGATGTGCTTGCGAAGAAAACCGTGTCGGCACTTCGCGAATTTCATGCCGAAAGTTTGATTATTGCAGGCGGCGTATCGGCAAACAGATATGTTTGTGACACAATACGAAGAAATGTGCATGAACACATCAATGAATTTTTCTCGGACGTCTTGACACCAAGACCGGATTTAACCGGTGACAACGCTTTAATGATAGCGGTGGCGGGATATTGCAGAGCGACAAGAGGCGAATACGCAAAATCAGTTGATGAAATTAACGCGAAGGGCACATTGAAGTTATAAACGGTTGAAAATAAGAACGGTTCCAAATTATTCTGGACTTTGTTTGATATATGTGCATAATTAAGCGAATTAACAAGCAACTTGCCTGTTAAAGCATGAGATTTTTATTGTGCAAACAAGGGCGGGAATATAGCATAATTTATTTTTTATGGATAATAACAATTCCGGCGAGAGCAATCGCCAAATGTACGACAATAACGGTAAAGGTTGGACTTGTTGCGATTGCCAAGGAAGTATAGACAAATTACCTTTTGAGCCGCATAGTGATTCAAATTTGAGATGTTTTGATTGTCATAAAAAATTTTACCCGGTTTCAAAGGATAGGAGAATGTATGATAATGATGGAAAAGGTTGGACTTGTTGCGAGTGCGGAGGAAATATAGACAAATTGCCGTTTAATCCTCGCGGTACCGACAATTTGAGGTGTAGTGATTGTTTTAATAGGTAACCTGCCCGATTAACATTCGTTGTTTTACATACAAAACAATGAACAAAAGCAAAACATATTTGAATGAAGATTATGATGTCGTGGTGGTTGGAGGAGGACCCGCGGGATTGATGGCCGCCGGGATTGCCGCCGGGTCCGGCGCGCGCGTGCTAATTGTGGAAAAAAACGGAGAACTTGGAAAAAAATTATCAATTACCGGTGGAGGGCGTTGCAATATTACAAATGCAGAAACGGATATACACAAATTCCTTCAAAATTATGGTGATGCCAAGAAGTTTTTGTATTCTCCGTTTTCAAAATTTGGTGTTACAGACACATTTATTTTTTTTGATAAACTGGGATTACCTTTGGTTGTGGAAGCGCGAAAGCGCGCATTTCCAAAAACGCAAAATGCGAAAGACGTAACGCGCGCAATGATTAATTTCGCAAAGAAGAATAATGTTGAGTTTCGGTTAAACACTGTCTTGAAAAGATTTTTAATGGAATCGCAAGCTGACGCGCAAGATAAAATAATCGCAATAGAAACAAATTCGGGTAAGATATATGCGAAACATTTTGTCATGGCTACCGGAGGTGTGTCCGCGCCTGAAACCGGATCTGACGGCTCTGGTTTTCAGGTGCTCAAAAATGCGGGATATACGATACACAAGCCAACCCCTAATCTTGTGCCTCTAAGCAGCAATGCAAAGTGGGTGCGCAGACTGGCGGGTGTATCTCCGAGTTTTATGACTGCGCGATTTAAACAATATGGTAGAACACATTTTAAAAAGACCGGTAAAATTCTATTTACGCATTTCGGTTTGTCCGGACCTTTGATAATAAACTCTTCTTCGCATGTTGCCGATATGTTGAAAAACGGACCTGTTACCGTGTCAATAGACTTGTTTCCGGATACGGATCATGCTATGTTGGATAAAAGATTGGTGAAACTTTTGGACAAGCATAAAAATAAATTATTGAAGAATATCCTACCTGAATTGGTTGGGAAAAAGCTTTCGGACGAATTGATTTTTCTTTCCGGTTTGCAACAAGAAATCTTTGCTCATAGTCTTACAAAAGAGGCTCGTAAAAAATTGATACACATTATGAAAGATTTGCAAGTTCCAATATCGGGAACCATGGGCATGGATAGAGCGATAATAGCTGACGGAGGTGTTGATCTTTCTGAAATAGATTTTAAGACCATGCAATCCAAATTGCATCCGAATATGCATATTGTCGGAGATATGTTGCATATCAATAGACCTTCCGGAGGATATTCGCTTCAACTCTGCTGGACCACGGGATTCGTTGCGGGAAAACATATTGCGGATAAATATGAGGGGGGATGGTTGAGCATTTCGTAGAGTTTCTGTGAAAAATGACTGAAATATCTTGCGCGCCCTCCGGG
>WFWP01000066.1 GCA_015491055.1 Patescibacteria group bacterium
GTATAAAACTTACAATTATGTGTTGCTTGCGTCTGAATCTTCATCAGACGCATCTCCACCTCCGCCTCCTGCGCCGTCGCCACCGTTCTCCGCATTTGAATTTTCATCACCGCCGTTACCATTATTCTTCTGTTCAGACACTATCGGACTTTTCTTTGGCAACACATTTACGGTACTCCCGGACACTATTGACGCTTTTACAAGCATATTATGAACACGATCCGTGGGCTTTGCGCCAACGGAAAGCCAATATTTAATCCTTTCCGCATTCAATTGAGTTTGTTTTGATTTGGGGTTGAATGTGCCAACCTTTTCAACAAACTTATTACTTTTCACACCGGTCGTATGCTCAGCAACAACCACTCTAAAATGAGGTTCGTTTCTTCGCCCTATTCTTTGTAATCTTATTTTCAACATATTCTCATTTGCTTTGACTCAAGTCTAACAAAAATAACCTGACATCGCAAGTTTTTACTCTTATTTGCCCTCATAAATACTATCTGACACTCTCCGGCAATGAAAAAATTTGATGAAATCATATCAAGTCCATCCGAGAATTCCTTTTATAAGGGTATTGTAAAAAACGCTCCCTATAAAATAGGAACCCAATACCAACGCTATTCCGACAAGTATGTAAGTAAAATTATGTATTGCCGTTGTAATTTTTTCAGGATTTCCTCTTGCAAGGATAAACATAAAGCCCGCATATACCAAAACTACACCGATAACGGGCATACTTATATACATAATCCCCCCCAAAAGCCCTTCCAAAAACTTCATCGCGCTATCCGATGACCCAAAACCTTCAACACTGCCCGCCTCCACCAAGAAAAATATGTTAAGCATAATCATTTAATTTTACCTACCCAATAATGCTTGCAGCTCACCGTGTGCCCTGTTTATAGCCTCGCTCATTCTCATTTTTCCGGATGTGACACTTTCAACCATTTTCTTTAAAATGTTATATGTCGCTTCAGGATACGGGTCCGGCCAACTTTTCGCTATAATCGCTGAATTTCTAAATGTTGTCTTCAATGGATCTGACGGTTCAACAGCCAACAAATCCCTTCTGACAGACGGAAGTCCCACATGTTTCTCCAATAATTCGGACGCTTGCTTTGTCGTGAGGGCGCCCAACATCACACCGGCGCCTGAAACATTATTTGCAATTCTCGGAATTGCCAGCGTAAACACACGAGCTATGGTCGCATTTCCGATTTTTGCGCCGATAGGAGTTTGCGGTAACGGAGCAACGTCAAAATTAAGATTTGGGTTTTGTTCGAGGATCACGGGCAACTCGGAAGCATAGCCGACATACATTGCCAGATCTCCCGCAACAAATGCATCTCTGGCCTCTTTTTGGGCCTTATTCCATGTATATATGCTTTTTGTGGGGTCCGCGAAAGTGGTGTAAAAACGCAAAGCGTCTTGTGCCGGCAATGTGCCGTCCGCGCCTCTGTTTCCCAAAGTGGAAACGGGTTGACCATTCTCATCCAAACGCGCAACCGCACCTCCCAATTGAGTCAGAATTGCAACATATATATCCTTTGCATGTTCTATATTTGTAAACTCTCCCAACGCTATTGTCGCCAATTCTATATTGCCCGACTCATCTTTTTTGGTGATTTTTTTGCTCATCTTAAACAATTCTCCCCACTGCTTGGGAGGAATCGCATAATGATTGGCTGAAAGTATACTCCTGTTCCAATACAAAACCAAAGGGTCCACCAATAATGGAAAACCTATAATACCCTGAGGTAACAGCAAAGATTCGGCCGCTTCTATGTATGTGTCTTTAAATGATCTGGCATCATACTGTTCGTACGGCGTAATAAACACCCTGTCACCGTGCCTCAACATATGTTCGTTCGTAAGCAAGATCATATCAGGACCGCGCCCCGATGCCAAAGCGTTCACAAGAGTGGTGTCAAAATCGGTTTTTGGTACAAATCTGTAATTTATATTTTCAACTCTCCTGTCCGAAAAAGACAATTCATTCAAAAATTCCGCAAATTGAGATTCAGGTATGGTGCCCCATACATTAACCGTACCTATGTCATCTGCAGTTCCGGTGGCTTTATACAAAGCGAACATGATCATTCCAATGCCCGCAAAACCCATAAAAATCATCAAGACGATCATTCTAAACGGAGACGATGTTGTATCTAAATTTGTAGTCATAAACAATATGATGACATATTTTTCCAATGGTACAAGACAAGTTATGCAAACTATCGATAGCGATTCATGTCTTTTCCATCCTTTACGCCTTGGCGAAAATTAACCCATAATGATGAGCTCCCGGGGCAAATTCGTCAACCAAATTGAAACCCGCCGATATTGCAAGATCAATCGCATTATCCTTGCTTACAATCAGTTTCTCATCAGGACCCATACCCTTAAAACTCTCATACCAATCTATCACAAATAATCGCCCCTCCTTATCCTTCAATATTCTGCGCGCTTCCACAAATGCGCCTTTTTTATTGTATAATTGAAACAAAACATTTGACATCAAAACAACATCAATTGAATCCCGGGGCAATTCTGTCGCTCCCTCATTTTCAAAATCGCACCACAAAAAAGTTATATTGTCATACCCGTGTAAAAACGCCTGTTGTTTAAGTCTGATCAACAAATCTTTTTGTATATCAATCGCATACACCTTCCCGGTATTACCAACCAATTTTGCGCCTTCCAATACATACGCTCCCGAACCCGACCCAAAATCGGCGAATTTCATACCTTCTTTCAAATCAAAAATACGCGCAACCTTGGAAGGGTTTACAAAACCGTCATGTATTAACTTTGAAGCATTCATCGGTGAAATTGTATCATATGTAAAGAAATTTGTTATGCTAATTATTAGACCAACCCCACCCCACAAGTTTTCAATAACCTTGCGATAAAACAAAACGCAATGCCATGGAACATAAGCTGTCAAATAAGTGATTTGCATATTTGCCATCTGTTTCGCCATGTGATATAACGCGAACATGACAACCTTCCAAAAACATTTCGGAAAAATAAAATTGAAACCAAAAGAACGTTACTCGGAAGATGTGCGTGAAATACTTGGAGAATGGGTTAAAGAATATGCAAGAAAACTGTTTGAAAACATTAATGACGGACTTGAAGAGAACGATAAACTCACACAAGAAGCGCTTGACTATGTAAGACTTGCCGTAACGGAACTTGCGCTGCGCGTTTACCACTTTACCGTTCTTTCCGAAACGGTAGACATTGAGACGGGTCGCAAAGTGTTGCGTCACGCCAAAAAATCACCGTTAATGCGCTCTTTGCAAGAACGGCACGGTGCAGAGTACGAAAGATTTAAAAAAACGGGCGAATCAAAACCTGAATGGAAACCGAAAGATCGCCAAAAACAATTCCTCTTCAACCGCTTCAAAAGAGCTCTTGAAGTTCTGGAAACGGGCAACGGCATGGCGGGCATAGAAGGTTTAAGCGATATTGCAACGATGCAAGATGCGATAAGAGATGAATGGAGGGAGAGAAACAACGAATCAAACAATCTCTTTAAGAATGTGAGTGAATACGGCAAACCGCCGTATAACTTTTTTCAAACATTGCTTGAACATCACCATGTGCGCGGAGGTAAATCCGCAAACGCGCTTAAAGAACTTCAAGAAGGCACCGTACTCAAATTGCCCACACACATCATACCCGACACGGATCCTCCGGAAGGCGATATCAAGATGGAAGACAAAAAACTCACTATCGCCATGCTAAACACACAAGAACTCATAGAAGAAGAAGGAGCTTTACAGGCGCATTGCGTAGGTTCGTATGACATATTCACACGTATTGCAAAAGGCACAAGAAGAGGCAAGCCCAAAACAATGATATTTTCTTTGTATGAAGAGTTGTCGCAAGCCGAACCGATGAAGAATGTGGCTCATGACACCGGCAGCGCATATTACAAAAAAGAATATGACAATCTGCTCACAAAGCGCAAACCGCTTGTAACCATCGAGTATGATGTGAACACCGGCGCGGTGCGGCAGGTCAAGTTATCCGCAAATGCGCGCGTAAATTCGCAAGAAGACCCTCTGTATGAACCGTTGTTTCAAGCGTTGCGACGTTTGCATGCGTATTGTCAAGCGAATAATATGCCCATACGAAGTTTTTCAGGTGATCTGCAAGTGATACAAAAGACAAAACCGTTCTTGACCATAAAAGGAGAAGAAAAAGACATAGATGAATTGGATGACAATGACATTATCGTATCGGGTAGCGAAATTACACTTTCAGAAAACACAACGCTTGAACAATTGAATAAATACGCAAAGTTATCAAATGTCCGTTTGGATGCGACGGAGCTTTTGCGCAAAGATCCGAGTGTGTTCACCAAGTTAAAACCGCCGTTTGTGCGAGGTTCTGTTATCGTAAAAGATGATATTGACGGTATTGATTTTAGCGGGGTTTTAATTGGGGGAGACTTGGATCTCGAAAGTCTCTCAATCGCCGAGGGTCTTACGCTGCCGAGAGAAATCGGTGGAGACTTGGATCTCAGAAGTCTCATAACCGCTGAGGGTCTTACGATGCCGAGAGAAATTGGTGGAGACTTGTATCTTAGCAGTCTCACAACCGCCGAGGGTCTTGTGTTGCCTGAAAAGGTGGGTAGAGACTTGGATCTCGAAAGTCTCACAACAGCCGAGGGTCTTACAATGCCTGAAAAGGTGGGTGGAGACTTGGAGCTCAGCAGTCTCACAACCGCCGAGGGTCTTGTGTTGCCCGATTCATTTACCGGTATGGTATTTCTTTCAGAAGATATCCCCGAGGATGAGTTTGTTGCGCTTAGGAAAAAGTATCCTAACATAAACTTTGAATTACAATAAGCGCAAGGCTTTATAACTCCAAAGCACGGTTTGCAAGTAATCGGTGTAATATAAATTCACAACCCGTACGCTATTTTATCAATATAAAACATCTCCGGGATTTTCGCCGTACACCGGAGAAATTTGTTCCGAAGTATTATAAAGATCGCGGTAACTTTCATCAGGTTCGTTTACAAACACATTCACGGATTTTGTTTTGGTATTTATTAAATCGGTATTGTCAACCAGTGGTTCAATTGTATTGTCAACGGTTTCCATAAATTTATTGACTTGATTCCAGTGTTTAATAAAAGTTTGCGTTTTATCATCGTTACCCATACTGTCTATCGCCGATGCCATATTTGACGCACTATTCACCAAACGAGACACTTTATCGCTTCTTATAAAAGAAGTCCCCCAAATTACAAACAATAATACGGTTACCAGCACGGCGCCAAAAATCGCAAATACGTGCTTTTGCCATTCGGTTAAGTTTTGTAGAAATCTCAAAATGTTGGACATGTTTTTATTATACCATACCATCTGATATGGTGGCGATCAATATTCCAATGCCTCAATATCTTTCGCATACTTATCCCTGTATTTCATGGTCTTATCACCATACCACCAATACTCTTTTTTCTCTGCATTTCTCCAACCTGCCAAATAACGCACCGCAGCTTTATGTTCGGCATAGCGTGTACCCTTGTCCGCTCCGTTATCCATCATTAACAGAGCCGTTGCAAACACCGCCGTGCGCGGATCCCAAGGGTTTGGAGGATTTTGTCCGCTGAGGCGCGCTATTCTGTCTTTATATAAAATCCAAGTTGAGGGAATGAATTGAGCCGGACCCATTGCGCCACCATATCCATATCCGCACGGTTTACCCGGTCCTACGGCTTTCCTTTGTTCCGCACTGCACGGACGAGCCGATACCGGAACCTTGTCCGGATCCAATCCCAATTCGGACACTATTTGCTTGAATATGGGAACATCTCTTGTCGGATGCATGTCTTCATCCCATTTACCCACTCCCAAATTTTTACCCAGATTTGTTTCTACGGTTAATATTGCCAGAATCAAAGCCGGATGCACATCCGTTTTCTTGCCTGCCTCTTTTGCATATTCCAACATTTTTCCAAAAGAAACGGCGCCCGCATTTGAATCTCTCAACTCAAACAATCTGGCGCGAATTTGCGCCACGCGTTTTTCTTTCTCTTTTATGGATTCTTGATATGTTCGCTCTTTGCTTTTTGATAATCGTATCAATTCTTCTTTTTCCTTTTTCGCAATAAGAACATCTTCCTTTTCTCTCTCTTGAATCATTTTTAACTCTTCTTGATCTCTTTGCGCTTGTTGAAGTTTTTCTTTCTCTGTCATCAATGTGTTTTTAATATCATATATTTCATCAAATGACGCTTTAAGCGCATTCTTTATGAAATCAAATCTGTCAACATTCACAAG
>WFWP01000067.1 GCA_015491055.1 Patescibacteria group bacterium
ATTCTATACCCATTAACGCTTATTTGCAACCACAAAAAGTGTATAATTAAATTTCAAATCTTGTATGGATTCTTCCAAGATTTCCAATCCGTACAACTCCGCGCATACTCGCGATGCTATAACCGCGGTTGTATCTTGTAAAATACCCAAAGACAAATCTTTCGCGGCTTTTGCCGTATCCTCATACTCAAACACATCAACGCTCGGCCAAACGCGTTTGATGTACATATTGCATTGCTTTAACGCCTGGTCATGAGAAGTTATGGATTGTATATCGGATATGCGAGTACCCGGCAATACCAAAAGCATATGATGCACATCCAATTCAAACATGCATTCAATCTTGAACACATGTTCAGACATGGCATATATCGCTTCCAACACAATACCGCCATTGCTGTTTTCTATGGGGAAAATACCTTTATCTATATTACCGGCGTCCAATTCGCGCAAAACATTTGACGCACTTATCAAAGGTATTAACTTTGCGTTTTTTATATTATTATCCCTTATATATTTTTCTCCCGCCATTTCGGAAAAGCTACCCTCGGCTCCCATTATCCCTATCCTCATGTTATCAGTTATCACAAATACTTCTAATTTCACACACCGATATTTAACGGGTGCTGCATGATGTACCCCGTCATCAAATCTTGCCCACCAAATCCACTCCCGGTGTCAAGGCATCATCTCCTTCCGACCAACTTGCCGGACACACCTCGCCTTGGTGACTTGCCACATACTTTGCGGCTTTTATTTTCCTCAATAATTCACTCGCATTTCTACCTATTGAATTATTATTAATTTCCGCAAATACGATTTCGCCATCAGGATTGATAACAAATGTCCCCCTCAAAGCCAAACCTTCTTCCGGAATCAATACTCCAAACGCTTCGCTTAATGTATGATTTGCATCCGATGCCATGGGGAACTCTATTTTTTTAATTGCGGAACTGTTATCATGCCAAGCCTTGTGACAAAATACAGTGTCTGTTGAAACCGAAATGATTTCCACTCCTTCCCTCTTAAATTCCGAGTATTTTTCTTGCATTTCTTCCAATTCCGTGGGACACACAAAAGTGAAGTCTGCGGGATAAAAGAACAACACAAACCATTTGCCTTTCAAATCCGAAATTTTCATTTTGGAAATTTCTTCGCTATCTCCGGGTTTAAATACATCAAACTCAAAATTCGGAACCGTATCACCTACGGACAAAGGCGCGGGCACATCAAAACCGTTTGAATCATAAACGCAACATGTACAATCACAATTCATAATACCTTACATATTAATTTATAAACAACCGCAGAAGTATAACATATAGAGATGGGGTATGAAATCATTTAAAATGCGCTTGTAACATCATCGGTAATAAATGACGGACGAAATGGGTACAAAACTTGAATACCTGCGCTTTGTTTGTTTGTTGTAATATGCTCCGTCATCATACAATGGCGGTTGATAAAATATGAATAAAGGGTCGGGTTGGATTCTGTCGGACGATAAGCCATATACCGCTTTCGGCCCGGCAACCATACCTCGGCCGTAATATGATCCTCCCGACATCGCTCCCGGAACAATGGGTTTTGTCAAATCGCTTTGAATCCTTTCTCCCTCAACAGGTTCAACATGCCACGGTTCATGCGGCAACCTGAATGTCAGCTTGTGTTTGTTTGCCAATTTATGCACCAATCCCCCCTTTTTGGGATTTTGTCCCTTGCAACTCCCTATTTTCAAATCTGCCGCTATTCCTTTAACATGTTTTGACCCCCTTACAGATCCTACCCACTTCCCGACATTCGCTCCGTACTTCTTCACGCCCGCCGCGCGCAATCTCGCCTGGTCACTTTCCGATCTTTTTCCCGACATGATATACAGTTTTTTTCCGTAAGAATCCGCCTCTTGCATCATTTTTGCCAAGCGCCGTCTGAATTCCGCATTCATTCCATCTATTGAATATGGCCTCTCTTTGTGGCAATCCCTGGATTTCAAATAAGAAACAACCGCGGAATCATTCGCCTGCTTTCCGGCAAGATTTAACGCCCTGCCAAACTCCGCATCTCCCAATAATTTTCCGGCATCTTTATAAGTGTCCACATTTGCATAAACAAAAGAACTTGCAAATAATATCGCCAAAAAACCTGTAACCAAAATTTGCATACGCGTGTTTCTATTTTAACATGAATAACAAACATCTAATTCGCTATCCCCATAATGATCTTGCGCCTAATTTTTATGTACTCAGTACATCCTCAAACAAAATTCCGGCCTCATCAGATTCAAACACAAAAGAATTTTTTTCATTTATGTTTATTATTGATAGACGCGACAAAATACTTGCGCGCAAGTAAGCGTTTCGGGCGCCCATTCCGCCGGAAAACACAAACGCGTCACAACCCTGCAAAACACCATAATAAGAAAATATATACTTTACAACCCTATCCACAAACATATCAAATGCGATCTTTTCCGGCTCTTCATGCTTGCTCGCTCTGTCTATTATATCAATCGTGTTTTTACTTCCAGTCATACCATAAAATCCGGATTTGGTATTTAACATCCCAATAACTTTATCCATATTCCACCCCTTAACATCAGATATATATTTGACCACTCCCGGATCAACACTTCCGCTCCTGGTTATCATCATTAATCCATCCAACGGCGTCATACCCATTGATGTGTCAACGCTTTTATAATTTTTAACGGCAGTCACAGAACAACCTCCCCCCAAATGTGCGCATATAATTTTATTGAAAGTCTTCCCGGAGTTTTTTTCAACTTCTTTCAGTTGTCCCAATACGGACCTTAACGCAATTCCATGAAATCCGTATTTGCGTATTTTTAATTCTTTATTTAATTGCGCGCTAATAGGATAAGTTCTCGCATAGACCGGTATCGTGCTATGAAAATCCGTATCAAAACTCGCTATTATAACAATATCCGAAAATATGTTTTCCAAAATACTTATACAATCAAGTGCAATGTTATTGTGTATGGGTGCAAATTGCGCTGCGTCTTTAATTTTCTTTTTAATTCCAAAGTCCAAAATCACGGGCCCCTCAATCT
>WFWP01000068.1 GCA_015491055.1 Patescibacteria group bacterium
GATAGTATACTGCTTGCCATTTTGATTTTTTTGGTGTTAGGGGGGTTTTTTATATTTTTATCCGCGTCTTTGGGCTTGCTTGCTCGCGGTACGGTATCGTTCGCTTCAATAGTATTTAATCAATTTTTATTCGGCATTGTTTTGGGCTCTGCGCTTGCCTTTTTTGCAAGTCTTATACGACATAAATTTTGGCGCAAAATATCTCTTCCTTTTTTTGTTTTTGCCATCATGGCAACTTTTGCGGTTTTCTTACCCGGAATAGGCATGTCTCATAATGGCGCATCCAGATGGCTTGATTTAAAGTTTGTCACTTTTCAACCTGTGGAATTGTTAAAATTGAGTACCGTTATATTTTCAGCTCATATACTTTCCAAATATGCCAGAAAGATAAATATTCATAAGTACTTCGGATTGGTATTGTTTTTATGTATCGCATTTCCGATTGTCGTACCGTTGGTTTTACAGCCGGACACCGGAAGTTTGGCGGTTATACTCATAACTTTGGGTGCAATGTTTTTTGTCGCGGGTTTGAGATGGAGAGATGTGTTTTTTTTATTTGCGATGGGCGTCATATTATCCACCATTCTGATATTATGGAAACCTTATATTCTGGATAGGATAGTCATATTTCTCAATCCCATGTCGGACATGCAGGGCGCGGGTTATCAAATACGGCAATCACTTATAACCGTAGGGTTGGGAGGTATTTGGGGAAGAGGATTCGGACAAAGTGTTCAAAAGTTTAATTATTTGCCCGAACCGATTGGAGATTCAATATTTGCGGTGTACGCAGAAGAGTTTGGATTTGTCGGATCTGTAATCTTACTGTTAGCTTTCGCGGTTCTTTTTTACAGAGGATATTATATATCCGCCAGATCTCCGGATATGTTTGGAGCTTTGATAGTGGTCGGTATTATAACTTTGATTGTGAGCCAATCTTTGTTTAATATCGCCGCCATGATAGGAGTGGTGCCTTTATCAGGATTGCCTTTGATTTTTGTTTCTCATGGGGGCACCGCCCTTGCTATGGCGCTGTTCGGTATGGGTATTGTATTTGGTGTGTCTCGGTACCGTAAATAGTTTAAGACACTTATGTTTATATCCATTGGTATTAGTGGATAAATTGATTTTATTTTGTTTTCATATGTTAAAATAGAATCGTATGAGTAACAAATTTACACATATTTTACTGATTTGTTTTGTTGCATTATTTTCTCTTGATATCGTTCACGCTCAATCATTTATTATACCGGTAAAAAAAGATCAATCCAGCTTTATTACGGGAAGTGGTAGTGGCAATGTTGAAAACGGTGAAATTCCAACATCCACCGTAGCGCGCGAAGCGTATGTTACAAGCGGTGGCGTACTGCAAAACAAAGACGGTATTAGTTGCAATGATGGTAAAGACCCCATGAAAATCGGAGTTGTGTATGTAAAATCCGATAATGGCGGCGTCCCCACAATCCCATCCTCTTCCATTGCCAAAGTATATGCGCAATGTTGTAAGAAAGTTTATGTGAATAATCAACCCAAGAGATTGTGTGGGGTCGGGTTGAATGACGCAACTCATGTTGTTGCTCGCGTCTATATACAAAAATCGCGAAGTTGGTTGCAATCCGTAACGGATAGAATATCGCAAGCGTTTGAACCCGCGAGAGAAAATGAAGATGGCAACGGTAAGACTAATCGGGGTAAATCGGGATTCTTCATGAAAGAATTCATGTGCGAGTTGAGTAAAAAGGCGATGGCGTTCTTTGTTGATTTTGACAAGAATGGTAACGCTACTATAAAAACGCAGTGCGGTGAAAGCAATACCGATCCGTTTAACAATGACAACAGAATAGCCGATTTGGCGGGTATGTATGATGATCCGTATCAGACCGCGAGTGGCGGATACGGAAACGCTGACTATGCAGACCCTTCAAATGCTGCCGACGATTTGTTAAATCAGCCGCCGCCCCAAGCGGAACCTACGGACCATGGACAGCCATATCAAGGCGATTATGACGATAGGGATAAGTACGATCCTTACGGTATATATGACAATTATTTGGATGGTTTGAGAAATTCCACGGGAACTTTCGATGGATCTGACCCCGTAATAGAATCTGAAGAAGGAGAATTTGCGGATGGAGAAGATGATTGGGGAGAGTATTATGATGATGATGATGGTAATGAAGAGTTCTATATGGAAAGTTCCGATGATTACGATACGGCAATTCCGGAGTATCCGAATTTATCAAATGAAGATACTGATATCACCGCTGAACAAACTCCCGATTACGCATATTACGGATATGAACCGGAAGACGAATCTGTGTTGAAAGATTTTACGGGTGTTGATTTTGATGATATGGATTTGATTCCCGTGGATTACCCGGTGGACGACAAGTTTTCAAGCTTTGAGATTACCGAATTGAGAAGGAAATATCCCGGGTGGGAAAGCATCTTCTATGGTCAAAGTTTTGAAGAAATTCAATATGCGTACCCGAATCTTACCAAGGAAGATTATGATTTGATGAATGCCATTTATGTCAATAACGCTTACGCTTGGGATTTGAATTTTGATACATTGCCTGAGCCTGTTGTGGAAGAGGAAAAAATACCATGGTGGAAAAGGTTGTGGAATTGGATAGCATTTTGGAAGCCCGATGTTCCCGAAACTCCGTTTCTCAATAA
>WFWP01000069.1 GCA_015491055.1 Patescibacteria group bacterium
GTTTGGGTATCAGCGACTTTTTCATAAATTTGTCCGACAAGGGTGAGATTGAGGTGTTCTCATACTGCGTTGACGATAAAGAATACGCGACAATCTTGTACGATGTGAAAAGCAACGCCATAGATCAGATAAAAAAACACAGCAATGCTTTGTTTACCAATGATGATGAGGAACTGTTTCCGATGTTGCGCATGCTTGCATTGTTGCGCAAGACAAAGAGCGATGCGGGGCGCGGTAGAGACTTTGTTTCCGTTGCGGATCTGGAATTGGTTACATTGGAAGATGGGGAGATTCTGACCGATTCTGGTGTGAAGAAACTGCGTGATTATGATGATGACATGCTCGTGTTCGCGGGGAGATATTTGTGCGAGGCGAACAATTGCGAAGATTTGCAGTTTGCGAGCAATGTGCCGAATGTTGTTATTGACATGACGAATGCGAGCGACTCTCAAAAAGAGATGCTGACAACTTTACGAGGGAGTCTTAAAGACGAATCGGATGCGGTTGTGTATGGAAATTTGCAAGCAAGCAACGGACCTTTGATGTTTCCGAACGCCAAGTCGGTGACATTGCGCGCGTTCACACATTGCGGTGGCAATTTGTATGCGCAAAACGCCGATACTTTTGATGCGCCAAAATTGGAATATGTGCATAGAAATCTTGTATTGCCCAAATTGCGAATTTGCAATTTGAAGTCGTTGAAGACGGTTGGTGTGGGTATTTGTTTATGTTCCGCAGATAGTGTGAATCTGCCAAAATTTGAATATGCAGGGTGGACGATAAATATACATTCCGCGCGGTCGGTTGATATGCGACGCTTGTTGCGCGTTGAAGGCGATTTGATATTGGGCGCATTATCCGATTGGGAATTAAGCGAGAATTTGTCCGTGCGCGATACGCTATACGCGCCAAAAAATGTATGCGATATGTTAAAGAATTATCTGACATATCAAAACGCATACGCGGATATTTCCGAAGCCCCCGTTCAAACATGGAGTGATTTTAAGTAGTTTGTAAATTTACATTGGGCACAAGAGCGGATAACTTTACACACGATTGGAAACAATACCTCTGTTACAATATAAAATCGCCAAACAATTCGTTCCGATGAGCCGTATTCATTTTTTATTCCCTGTAAACCCTCACTTATAAAATATTGAAGGGTTTAAGGAAGGAAAAAGCGTTGCAACCGACTGCGCGATTGTACATTAAAATTTCAAGCGGATTTTTTGAATCTGGAAATCTTATGTAAAAATTCACATTCGTTATAATGGTCTTATATCTTATATTGCATTGGAAACAAGAATTGGAACGCATTTGTCATGGTTATGATGGCAGGTTGATTATATGTATGTGTTACAATATCTTTCATGTTGAAAAGTATACATTTGAGCGGTTTCAAGTCATTTGCAAAGCGTGAAAGTTTATATTTTGATTGTCCCGTTACCGCCATTGTAGGTCCCAACGGAAGTGGAAAAAGCAATATAGCGGAAGCGTTCAGATTTGCTCTCGGAGAACAGGGTCCAAAGGCAATGAGAGTGAAGAAGGGTTCCGATTTGATATGGGGCGGATCTCACTCATTACCGAGAAGTTCAAAGGCGAGTGTGAATATAGTGTTGGATAATTCATGTAATAAATTTAAATGCGGTTTTGATGAAGTCTCCATAGAGAGAATTGTTTTCAGGGACGGTGCAAATGAATATGGCATAAACGGTTCGCAGGTGCGACTGAAAGATATTCAGGATTTGCTTGCCGGGGCAAACATCGGGCATTTGGGGCATCATATTATTTCTCAAGGCGATGCGGATCGCATTTTGAACGCAAGCGCGAGAGACAGAGCGGAACTTATGGAAGATGCTTTGGGGTTGAGAATTTACAGAATAAAAAAGAAAGAAGCTTTGGGTAAATTGATTTTCGTGAATTTAAATTTGGAAAAAGCGGAAAGTCGCAAACGGGAACTGGTTCCTCATTTGCGTTTCTTAAAAAAGCGAGCTGAAAGAGTGATGCGCGTAAGAGAGACAAAGAAAGAATTGAAAGAAAAGGCGGTCATATATGTATTTGCGGAGATGAATAGGATTAAAGGGGAACTCAATGAATTGCGGGAAAAGATTTCCGATTTGCGCGCGGTGAAATCAGGACTGGAAACCGAGATGGCGGAACTGATGCAAAAACGCAAAGAGTCGGAGGGTACCCTTGTGCGTGAGAGCGATAGTCAGATTGATGAGAGAATAAAATCGGAAAAAGAAAACTTAATCAAAATGCGTGGAATTTTGGCGACATTGAGAACCGAGGAAGGCAAGATTAAAGGCAGATTGGAAGTGTTGGAGAGTTTGCGAAAAGAAAATATCGCTTCAAATGAAGATGTTATATCATGCTCCAAAGTCATGGAATTTATA
>WFWP01000070.1 GCA_015491055.1 Patescibacteria group bacterium
GGATTGGACGCGCAAGAAGTGGAAGATGCCGGAATTGAGGAAGTGAAAGTTTATTCTCCGATGCTGTGCTCCGCCGAGAGAGGAGTGTGTCAAAAGTGTTACGGTAGCGATTTGACAACAAATCAAAAAGTTGATTTAGGTGAGGCGGTTGGCACCGTTGCCGCCCAAAGCCTTGGAGAGCCGTCAACGCAGTTGACCATGAACAATAAGCACTTAACGGGAGCAAGCATAGGTGGAGACATTACGCAAGGTTTGCCTCGTGTGGAAGAGGTGCTGGATAGGCGCAATCCAAAAAGCCCGGCGGTTATAGCGCGTATTAACGGAACCGTCAATGAGATTTCCGAAGACATGAATGGGCAAAGAACCATTACTTTGATGCCCGAACAAGGGAGTGCCGGTGCATTGAAGAGAGATATTCATTATAAAGTGCCGTCTGCGAGAATGATAACGGTAAAGCCCGGAGATGTGGTCAAGAAGGGAGATTTTATGACGGACGGTTCCGCAAATATAGAAGAGTATTATAAATTTGCGGGAGAAGAAAAAACTCGCGAATATATAATAACGGAGATATTGAAGATTTACGATTTGCAAGGTATTTCGGTTGCGCGTAAACACTTGGAGATAATAGTAAAGCAAATGTTTAGCCGTCGTCGTATCACAGACCCGGGAGACACAAGGTTTACTTTGGGTCAAATAGTGGAATTGAGTGTATTGAATGAAGAAAACAGAGCTGTTGAGAAAAGAGGTGGAATTCCCGCGCATGCGGAGAAAGTCGTATTAGGCATTACGGAGGTATCGCTTACAAGAGATTCGTGGCTTTCCAGCGCTTCATTCCAACACACTACCAGAAAATTAACGGAAGACGCGGTACGCGGAGCTGTGGACAAATTGGTTGGATTGAAGGAGAACGTTATATTGGGCCGTTTGATACCGGCAGGCACCGGTTTTGAAGGTTCTCAGAAAAACAAGATCATAAAAGACTTACCGCCCACATAGGCGTGATGTCTTTGTGTTGAAAAAAACATTCGTATTATTGTGTTACAATGGGTCCCATGTCTGTTGAAGTCATGGGACTTATTTTATTGGGTTTGTTCGGTTTAATTGTCGGAAGTTTTTTGAATGTGGTGATTTTAAGGCATAATACCGGGAAAAGTCTCGGAGGCAGAAGCATGTGCATGTCCTGTTCAAAAGAATTATCCGTTAAAGAGTTGATACCGGTTGTTTCTTACATATTGCAAGCGGGAAAATGTTTAAAATGTAAAAGTAAAATATCCAAGCAATATATTGTTGTTGAGATTGCAACTTCAATTTTGTTTGTATTGTCCGGCATATCATTTCTTTATGGTGATAATATCAATTACATTTCCTTTTTGTTGATACTTACAGCCATGTCATTGTTGGTAATATTGGCCGCGTACGATTTTAAACATATGATATTGCCGGACATTTATGTATATTTGTTCGTATCTGTTGCCGTATTGCATGCATGGGTTACATATTTGAACGCTTTTCAGTTTGGGTGGCAACTTATGGGAGGTATTATATCCGCATTGCCTGCATACGCTTTATGGTTTTTTTCACGAGGGTCGGCAATGGGTTTCGGAGATGTAAAGTTGTCTTTGGGAATGGGAATTTTTCTCGGTGTGTATTTGGGTATATCGGCAATATGGTATGCTTTTGTACTGGGCGCCATATACGGCATATTTTTGATGGCATTTGGCAAAGCGGAGTACAAAAGTCGCATAGCGTTCGGACCGTTTCTGGTTTTGGGTTTCTTGATTACATTTTTTACGCAAGTGGGTTTTATTGAAATTGTAAATATGATTTTATTTTTATGAGTTCAAAAGGTTTTACATTGATAGAGCTTGCGGTGACCATAGGTATTATGGCGGTAATAACCGCGGTGACTCTCGCAAATCATTCCAAGTTCGGAGGAAATGTTATGTTACGCAATTTGGCGTATGAAATGGCTTTGATTATACGAGAAGCGCAAACTTACGGAATAAGTGTAAAGAAATCAAGCAAAGTGAATACTGTGAATTTTGAAGCGGGTTACGGAGTACATTTTGATGCCAGGGAACAAACAAGGTATTTGATGTTTACAGATACGCATCGCGCGGACGGGGGAACCGGAGGAGACGGTATATATACTAACGCTTTGGAGCTTGTTACTATCTATACGATAGGTAGAGGGTACACAATCAACGGAATATACGCGATCGGTAACGATGGTACACGCATAAACGCTCAAAATTGCGCAACCGGTAAGCCCGTTTTGGATATTTTATTCAAGAGACCTGAACCCGATGCTATTATAAGATTATGCGGTGATGAGAGAAAATTATATAATTCCGCGGAGATTGAATTAAAAGCGCCAAGAGGTGGTAAAATGAGAGTCAGAGTTGAAGTATCCGGGCAAATATCCGTGGTTGGGGCAAATTAATTTTGCGAATACAATATCAATAGTTGATTATGGCAAGTAATGCAAATAAAACAACACGGAAATTGATAAGACATAAATCGGGATTTACCCTTGTTGAGATGTTGGTTGCGGTCGCATTGTTTTCGGTAGTTATGCTGATCAGTATAGGCTCCTTGTTGGCATTGATAGATGCAAATAAACGCGCGCAAGGCATTCAATCCGTTATGAATAATTTGAATGTTGCGTTGGATGGAATTGTGCGCGCAATGAGAATGGGGCGTAATTACGAACGGGTGAATGACGGCCATATAAAATTTACACCTTTCGGGAAACCCAATGAAAGATGGGAATATGTTTTCAGAGAGACCACACCCGCCGGTTCGCCCGAACCGAGGGGAAGGTTGTATAAAGTGTATTCCGTAAGCGGGATAGGCAGGGTTAATGTTCCGTTAACGGCGGAGGAAGTGGATATTGATACGGTTCGTTTTTATATCACCGGGAATCAACAGACTCTTGGCGGGGTAAAAGATGATTTTCAGCCGCGAGTTATGATGCTTGTACGAGGAAAAGCGGGGTTTGACAAACGCAAAACCACAACATATTTCAATATACAAGCGAGCGCCACTCAAAGGTTGCTTGATTTATAGCAAAATTTGTATATATGGTTAACAAGAATAACAAAGGGTTTACATTAATAGAGACATTGGTTGCGGTTACGGTGCTTACCGTTGCCGTGTCGGCTCCCTTGTCTTTGGCTGCTCAAAGTTTACTTGCCGCGTTTAATTCACGCGACCAGGTTGTCGCTTTTCACTTGGCGCAAGAGGCGGTGGAAACGGTAAGGGCGCAGAGGGATCACAACATTTTACGCATAGTCAAATCCGGGCAGAATGTTCATTGGCTTGAAGGTATACCGGTTGAAACTTTGGATTTGAACGGAAATATAGACGAACGAAAGCCGTTCCTTGTAGATTCGATATCTTCTACAAAGAATTTTGAATTATGTAGAAATTCAGATCCGAACAGTTGCGATATGTTGCAATTTAATCCCAACACAGGTTTTTACGGTCATGATTTCGGAGGTCCTAACAGAGGAAAACCTTCTCGGTTCAGAAGATTTGTAAGAGTAACGGAGGTTCCCGATACGAATTCGGAAGAGGTTATCGTTCGGTCCGAAGTTCAGTGGAGAACGGGAAGGTTTGGAGGTGTAAAATCGGTAATTATTCAAGAAAATTTGTTTAAATGGATTTCCGGAATTACGACGGATAGGGAGGAAAACAATGACAATAATAATCAACAGTAGGATTTTATGTTTTATTCAAAAAGAACAACTAAATATCGTTATGATAATTTCGGTTTTACGTTGTTGCTTGCTTCTTTAATAGCGTCCTTGCTTTTGGCGATAGGGTTATCCATGTTTACGATAGCGCAAAAGCAAATCATTCTTTCCGGTTTAGGGAGAGATTCTCAATATGCGTTTTATGCAGCAGACTCTGGGGCGGAATGCGCTTTGTATTGGGATTTCAAGAACGCTTTTGATGTTGATCAAGTTACTCGCAATGCCACTTGCGCAGGTCAAAAAATAGGAGAGTACAGGCCTCCCGAGTCTCGGTCACCGGATGATTTGATAATAGGAGGTAAACCATATCAAGCCGGAATTTCGGTAACAGAATTTTGGTTCAACCAAATGTTGCCCGTGGAAGACGGAGGTGTTACGAGAAAAAATTGCGTAAATGTTACGGTCACCAAAAGAGAAACCGCGCGTCCGCGCACTGAAATAAATTCCCGCGGATATAGTACGCCGTGCGATAAGGACGGCAACCCCATCGTCAATTCAAGAACTTTGGAAAGGGCTGTAAGGATGATGTATTGATCGGTTTGATGGATGTAAGATATGACAAATAACAAAAAACAAATCGCAAAAGATAGAATTGAAAAATTGAAACGCTTGATTGATTATCACAGACGATTGTACCATGTTGAAAATCGTTCCGAGATTTCCGAGCAAGCGTTGGATTCATTAAAACGAGAACTGTCAGAACTTGAAAATGCGTATCCGGAATTTGTAACCCCGGACTCCCCCACACAAAGAGTGGCGGGAGGTGTTTTGGACGGGTTTGAAAAGGTGACACATAGAATTCGTCAATGGTCATTGAATGATGCTTTTACGGAAGAAGATTTGAGGGATTTTGACGCTCGCATTCGCAGATTATTAAGGAAGGCGGGATTTAACGACCATCCCGAGTATTGCGTGGAACTGAAAATAGACGGACTAAAGGTGATTATTGAATACGAAAAAGGATTGCTTGTAAGGGCGTCTACTCGCGGAGACGGAAGAGTGGGAGAAGATGTAACTCAAAACATAAAAACGATAGAATCCATACCATTGTCTGTTCCGGATAACCTGAACTTAATTATTGAAGGAGAGGTATATATGACAAAATCTCGTTTTGAACAAATAAATTCCAAACTGAAAGAGATTGGGGAAGACACATACGCAAATCCGAGAAATTTGGCTGCCGGTACATTGCGTCAGTTAGATCCTAAAATCGTGGCGGAACGAAAACTTAGCGCTTTTGTTTACGATATTTCATATGGGGATCTGAGTTTTGACACTCAAATTGAAGAATTGAATAGATTGCGTGAAATGGGTTTTGCCGTAAACCCTTATTTTAAACATGCCAAAGATGTTTCAGAAGTTATAGACTTTTGGAATACATGGCAAATTAAAAAAGATACTCTTGATTATTTTGTAGATGGTATAGTTGTTAAATTGTTGCGCGCCGATTGGCAACACGCGTTGGGGTATACCGGCAAGGCGCCTCGTTGGGCGGTTGCGTTAAAATTTCCCGCCGAACAAGTTACAACAATTGTAGAAGATATAGTTCTTCAAGTTGGCAGAACGGGCGTATTGACTCCGGTCGCCCATTTGAAACCGGTTTTAATTGCGGGCTCTGTTGTCAGTCGCGCAACTCTTCACAATGAAGATGAAATCAAGCGCCTTGATGTTAGAATAGGGGATACGGTGATTATACAAAAAGCGGGAGATATAATTCCGGATATTGTTCAGGTGTTAAAGGAATTGAGACCTAAACACAGCAAACC
>WFWP01000071.1 GCA_015491055.1 Patescibacteria group bacterium
GCAAATAAGTTATAATTATTCTGTACCTTTTATTTTTTATGAGCATTACAAAACACAAGCACCAAAGAGTGGCGGTATTTATAGATACGCAGAATTTGTATCATAGCGCGAAAAATTTATACTCCGCAAGGGTGAACTTTAAGAATCTGTTAACCGATGCGGTGGCAAAAAGGCAACTTGTAAGAGCCAAGGCATATGTTGTAAACACTGAAAGCGGTGATGAACTCGCTTTTTTTGATGCTTTAACAAAAGTTGGTATAGATATAAAAACCAAAAATCTGCAAGTATTTGCCGGGGGAGTGAAAAAGGCGGATTGGGATGTCGGTATGGCGATTGATGCGGTGTCCATAGCGCATAAAATAGACGCGGTTGTTCTTGCGACCGGAGATGGGGACTTTGTACCTTTGGTCAAATATCTTCAAGCGAGAGAAACACAGGTTGAAATTATATCTTTCGGTAAAAGCAGTTCAAAAGCATTGATTGAAATGGCAGATGATTTTATAGATATGGACAAGAACATAAAAAGATATCTCATATGTAAATCCGCTTCTCGTTGTCCTCGCCAACATCACAGGTCGGCTGATAAGAATATATAAGATAAGAATCGGTAATACCAAACTGTAAATGACAAAAGGTTTCGCAAACAACCAAACGCAAACGAATCAAAATGATCAAGAACACCTGCTTTGTTTAAACGCAATGCAAAAAGAAGCGGTGATGCATACCGAAGGCCCGGTTTTGATTATTGCCGGCGCCGGCGCCGGAAAAACAAAAACCATAACACACAGAATAGCGCACTTGATGAAAACGGGTGTGGAACCTCATGAAATACTTGCGGTTACATTCACAAACAAAGCCGCCAAGGAAATGAGAGAAAGGGTGATAGATTTAATAGATCGCGATAGGTATTTTAATTACCCCGTAAACGCATTACTTGGCGGAATGTCATTACCTTTTATATCCACCTTTCACGGACTGGGGGCGAGTATTTTGAGGGAAGATTATAAGATGGCAAATATACCGTCAAATTTCATGATATTTGACAGATCGGATTCAATTCGCGCAATAAAAAAAGCAATGAAAAAATTAGGTTATGATTCAAAGCAATATGAACCGAAAATCATTTTGAATATAATCTCAAAATCCAAGGGTGAAAATCTCACGCGTGAAGATTTCGCGCAAAGCGCTAAAATGCGGAGTTCTTACGGAAAAATCGCGTTTGATATATGGAGAGAATATGAAAAGGTGTTGAAAAAAGAGAAAGGTATTGATTTTGACGACTTGTTGTTAAAAGCATATTTATTATTGAAAAACAATGCGAATATTCGCAAAAAATATCAAAATAGATGGAAATACATACATATTGACGAATATCAAGATACAAACACAGTGCAATATGATTTGATTAAGTTGTTGGTCGGATACAAGCAAAACATATGTGTGGTGGGGGACGGTGATCAATGTATATATACATGGAGACAAGCAAAACCTGAAAACATAGAAGCGTTCAAGCGAGAATTTGACAATGTAAAAACAGTGTTTTTGGAACAAAATTATCGTTCATCAGGGAATATATTGGCTGCTGCGAATGAGATAATATCCAAAAATCGCAACAGAATTGAAAAAACATTGTTCACAAAAAACGATGCCGGAGACAAAATAAAAGTGTATAATGCATTTAACGAGAAAGACGAGGCGATGTTTGCGGCCCAAGAGTGCGAGAGGTTGATTTATGAAAGAAATGTAAGCCCGGAAAATATAGCGGTATTATACAGGGCAAATTTTCAATCTCGCATATTGGAAGAGTATTTCTTGCGCGCAAATGTGCCGTATCAAGTTTTAGGGGTTAAATTTTTTGACAGAAAAGAAATTAAAGATGTATTTGCATATTTACGCGCATCTCTTAATCCGGACAGCATAACGGATTTGGCGCGAGCCGTTGCAACACCTCCGAGAGGTATAGGGCAAGTTACATTATCAAAAATGGTAGATGGGAGAGGACACGAATTGACAAAATCCTCTGCGGAAAAAGTGCGTCAATTTAGAAAACTGCTTTCCGAAATAAAAGATTGCGCGTTTACCAAAAAAGTATCTGAAACCATGATTTTTATTATCAAAAACAGCGGAATGGAAGCAAAATACAAAAACGGCACCGACGAAGAAAAAGAAAAATTGGAAAATCTTGGGGAATTGGTTAATCTTGCGAGCAAGTATGACAACATGTCTCCCCAAGACGGAATAATGAGACTTCTTGAAGATGTTGCGCTTTCAACGGATCAAGATGAGTTGGACAATGGCGGTAAAGCCGTAAAACTTATGACTGTGCATGCGAGTAAGGGTCTTGAGTTTGATTATGTATTCGTAACGGGACTTGAAGAAGGTCTCTTTCCTCATGAAAAAGATGATGAGGATGTTGATGATGAAGAAGAGAGAAGGTTGTTTTATGTTGCAATTACGCGAGCGGGCAAAAGATTGTATTTGAGTTATGCAAATTCCAGATCAATATACGGAAGAACCCAATATAA
>WFWP01000072.1 GCA_015491055.1 Patescibacteria group bacterium
CTGTAAATTTAATTTAAGATTCGAGGATTTTATTTTTATTTCATCGGTATAAAGTTTACATATATGAAAGCGTATCATTTTGATCAAAAAGGAAAACTTACGGAAACATGCGTGTCAAGAAAAGAACTCGCCGATGAATTCGGATTAAATATACGAGATTTGCGCCCGGTTTTTTCGGCGTTGCAAGTTACAACCATATTGCCGAGAAATAAATCAATAATCGTAAACTTGGGTTTTATAAAGGCGGTTCTATCCGAAAAATCCGTATATTTTCTGCAACAACATAAAAGTGAAACTTTTGATAAGTTCTTGAATGAACTCATCACGCAATATTCCGAAAAAGATATTTTGAAGCAATCGTTTCACTTGGTTATTTTGGAAAAAATACTTGATGCAAAAATGCGTCAAATGTGCGGAAAAATTGATGGGATACATGAGAAAGTTGAACAAACACTTAACGCAGTAAAAAAGCATTTGTCTGAAAATGTGTTGGAAAATTTATTGACCATAAAAAAACGCACTTCAAGAATGGAAGTTAGAATAAGAGAAATCTTATCAGCCACGCAAGATGTTTTGGATGATCAAGAAAGTCTTATGGAGCTTACCATGATAGACACAACAGCCACCCGAGACACGCATGAGGTGGAGTCTATCTTGGAAAACTTCTTGGAACAAATGGAGGATAAAATGGGGCATTTGTTCAGAATGAAAGAAGATATTGAAGATACACAAGAATTTGTTGAACTTAAATTAAGTAATATGAGGACGACCGTTGTTCGTACTGATTTAATGGCAACGATGATAACATTGATTTTATCATTTCTCGCCGTGATAGTTGGATTATTCGGCACAAACATAAGAAACGGATTTGAAGAGTCCCGCGCGGCTTTTGTGGTATTATCCGTTATATTGCTTGTGATATTTACGCTCTCTACAATCTTGATAAAATTAATGCTGAAAAAATTGGATATTTTATAAAAACGCAAAACTTTAAATATTCTCATGTATTTATGACGCTACTCATAATTGATAATCACCTACCGTATGAATATAAATGACAAGATCTACAATCATGTGCGCCTGACAACAATGCAAAAAAACGCACTTGAAAAGTTGAACTTGTACACAATTGAAGACCTTTTAATGTATGTTCCGCAAAAATATGAATATATAAGCGACGCAATGAATATATTTTCCATACTTTCCCAAAAAAGCAGTGATGAAATGGTAACGGTTTACGGACAACTGAGCGATTTGGAAAAAAAATTATCATGGAAAACGAAAAAATACATTATTGAAGCCTGGTTGAGCGATCACACGGGCAAGATAAAAATACGATGGTTCAATCAACCGTATATCGCCAACGTTTTTCAATATGCCAAATATGTGAAGGTTACCGCGAAATTGTCATTTGCCGGAGCGCAAGCGTATTTCGCAAATCCCATAATTGAAACATTGCCCGAACTTCCGGATTTGGATATTATTCAAAAAAATAAGCAAACTCCTCCTTATCCGATATATAAAACAACATACGGGATAACAAGTAAATGGTTCTACTTCACAATACGAAAAGTGTTAAATCAAATAGAAGCGGAACAAATATCGGATTACATACCCGAATATATACTCTCAAAATATAATTTACCACATATTTATACCGCGCTGATTTGGGCGCACATGCCTAAAAATAAAAAAGATACCGAAGTTGCACGAAAAAGATTTGCATTTCAAGAAGTATTTTGCTTACAACTTATTTCCGCCATGCGCAGACTCAAACGCGATAAAAAAACAACTTATGCAATAAAAAGCGATTTCAGAAACAAAACCGGAGAGATCGCAACCATAGAAGACTTCATCAAACTATTACCCTTCAAATTGACAAAATCTCAAATGGGAGCGATAAATTCAATCATAAGCGACATGAACAATAACAAGCCCATGGCAAGACTGCTTGAAGGAGATGTTGGTTCAGGCAAAACCGTTGTCGCCGCCACAGTTACCTTTGCGGTTGTATCAAATTCATTGCAAGTAGCATACATGGCGCCAACTGAAATACTCGCCCAACAATTGTTTGGGGATTTTGTAAAATATTTCAAAAACACGGATATAAAAATCGGATTACTTATGGGAAATTCATGTTTCAAATATCCTTCAAAAATCAATAAAGGCGAAGTAACCAAAATATCAAAAAGTCAATTGCTAAAATGGATAAAAGACGGATCAATCAATGTAATCGTAGGTACACACGCGTTAATACAGAAGGATGTAATATTTAAAAAACTCGGATTGGCGATAATAGACGAACAACACCGCTTCGGCACCCGGCAACGCGCAAACCTTTTAAAAAACAATTTGGACGGCAAAACGCCTCACCTGTTGTCAATGACCGCAACACCGATACCAAGAACGCTTGCATTAACAATATACGGAGATTTGGATATCACGGTTATGGATCAAATGCCAAAAGGTAGAAAAAAAGTGTTAACAAAAATCGTAAATAAAAACAAATTGACCGAAGTTTATGAGCACATGAGAGAACAAATAAAGTCGGGCAGACAAGCATATGTAATATGTCCCAAGGTATCACCAAGCGATTTGACAACCGGAAATGGTGAATTGCCAAGCGCGCAAAAAGTTATTATGGCGCGAATAAAAAATGTGGAACATGAAGCGGAAACACTCAAAAAAATATTTCCGGAATTTGAAATATCAACGCTACACGGCAAAATGAAACCGAAAGAAAAAGATGAAATAATGAAAGATTTTCTCGCAAACAAAACCCAAATACTTGTTGCAACTTCGGTTGTTGAAGTTGGTGTAAATGTTCCCAACGCGACTATCATTTTGATAGAAGGGGCGGAACGATTCGGATTGTCACAGTTACATCAATTAAGAGGACGAGTTGCAAGGAGCGCCCATCAAGCATACTGTTACCTGACAACCACAAACAATACAATGTCCGCAAACACCAGAGAACGACTTAATGCGTTGGTAAAAGCGAAAAACGGATTTGAGTTGGCGGAAAAAGATCTTGAATTGAGAGGTGCCGGCGAATTATACGGAGAACAACAATGGGGCCAAGGAGATTTGGCGATGGAAGCGATTAAGAACATAAAGATGGTGGAAGCGGCGCGAGAATCCGCATACCAACTTGTAAAAGACAATCCGGATTTAAGTCTGTATCCGTTATTGAAAACATACATGTCAAACAAAAAGCAATTCCACCCGGAATAATGAGTCTTCCGTTATTTGCAATAATAACCGATTACTTGCCCACCACGGCCAATGACCACACACCTTTAAGTCCATGTCCGTTTATGTCCCCGGGATTTTTGTCACCAGCAAAAGTGTACAAAGGCATTTCAAGATAAGTTGATTGCTTTTTACCATCATTGCGCTCCAATGTACCGAAACCGTCTTCCGGCAATAATTCGTCAGAGTAGAATATGGGCCACTTTTCCAAGCACTCGTTAAAGCAATTGCTTACATTGTAATCATCTTCCAGATATACATATAAAGACATTCCGTCCTTTGTGGTCAAATACTCCAAACCGCCATCCGTCATTGCGACAGAAACACCCGTTGAAGTTTCGGGATTTTCATCATATACACCCGTAACGAAATTGTCTGATGCCATATCTGAATTTTTAGATGTTTTTTTCCATACGGCAAATCCATACGCTGATATGATAAATATAACCACCAAAATGCCAAGGATAACAATTAAATTCTTCTCCATATAAAAATATAATCAAATAAATTTATAAATGAAACTCTCAATCAAGTTTAACATGCGC
>WFWP01000073.1 GCA_015491055.1 Patescibacteria group bacterium
AAAAACGGTTCGGTATGTTTCTTAAAGTTTGTTATTGTCAGGTTTTATTATTTCAATTTCCATATTTTGCAATGCGTCTTCAACAAGAGCGTCTTCATTATAAGTTTTTAACGCCTCATAAACTTCTTGGGGTTTTGCGCGTGTTTCAGGTTGTTTTGGCATGAACATTGAGCATGTGTCATCGTGCGGTAAAACAGAAATGTCATGCGTGCCTATTTTGCGAGCCATATTCAAAATTTCTTGCTTATTGAATGCGCATAAAGGTCTCAAAATTGGCAATGTTAAATGTTCAGATGTCATGCGCATATTTTCCAAAGTTTGAGATGCCACCTGCCCCACCGATTCTCCGGTAATTAAAGCGCCCGCTTTTATGTTGAATGCAATGTGTTCCGCAACCCTGTTCATAAATCTTCTTAACAAAACAACACGCAGTTTCGTTTGCTTGCCTTTAACGGCAATTGCTCGCATTGCCGGTACAACGGAAATCAAGATTAACTTTACATTTCCCGAATATTCCGCAAGTATTTTGGACAAATCGCGAACTTTTTGAATTGATTCTTCCGATGTGTGAGGCATGCCGTGAAAGTGTACCGCGTGTATTCTTATCCCTCTTTTGGTCATAAGGTAACCCGCAACCGGAGAGTCAAACCCTCCCGATAGTAACAATACCGCCTTGCCCGAACTGCCGACCGGCAATCCTCCCATGCCGGGTATTTTTGCATATACCATCAATGCATCATGTCGTATTTCAAGTATTATTTCCAATTCCGCATTTCGTAAATTTACGGATCTTTTCTTGTTATATGACTCAAATATCGCTTCTCCAACAATTCGTTCAATTTCGGTTGAGGTATGAGTAAAACTTTTATCGGTTCTTTTTGCGGTAACTCTGAATGATGTCCAATTACCATTTTTAAATCTTTGCGCGCACTTTATGGCTTCAAATGTCAGTGAATCAATTTCATTTGAGTTTTTGTTTCTTTTCATTTTAACCCCCACCCCGAAATGGGCGACCCCGGGTGTTTTGTTTAAGGTGTGGCAGATTTCAATTTCATCAAAATCACCTTTATTATTTTGCGCGGATATTTCAATATACCCCCATTTTCTTTTCACGAAATAATTTGGCAATGCGCGAGCGATATTGTTAATCAATACTTTTTCAAAGAAATCCCTGTTCTTTTTCTTTAACGCTATTTCGTCGTAATGCGCTATTGCAACCAAAGAATTTTTTGCCAAATCATTCATACGCGCAAATTATCTCATAACAAGTGCCGAGGTACAAATTTTCCAAAAATAAGGTTAATTTAATTGATATCGCAATTGATCTGATTGCAATAATTTGTATAGTATTGTATACTCACACCGATTATCAGGTTTCGGTGTCGTTAACACTTGTTTTGAGTTGGCGCAAAGGCAAGGATCAAAACAAGAAGCGACGCCTTATATATTAAAAATATGGTTTCAAAAGACGCATCAATCCAGAATAATGGCGACATTATGTCGTCTTTTATGGGTGATATTCCAAATGAGTTACAAATAGGAGATACCGTTGAAGGTCCCATTGTGAATATAGATAGAGGCAGAGTTTACATAGACATATTTCCTTTTGGAACCGCCGTTATTTACGGTCGTGAATATCTTTCCGCCAGAGATATGTTAAAAAATCTTGGCATAGGAGACTTGATAGAAGCGAAGGTGGTAATGGTGGAAAATAAAGACGGATATATTGAAGTATCTTTGCGCGAAGCCCGACAAAAGCAAATATGGAGCGATGCCATAAAGGCGGTGGAAGAAAAAACTCCTTTGAAATTGGTTGTTAAAGACGCAAACAAGGGAGGTTTGATAATTGAGTGGCAAGGAGTAAACGGATTTTTGCCCGCAAGTCAATTAAGCCCCGAACATTATCCAAAAGTGCCCGATGGAGACAAAGACAAGATTTTTGCGGAGTTGAAAGAATTGATAGGCAAAACTTTGCAGGTAAGAATGATTACCGCCGATCCTCAGGAAGGAAAGATTATATTTTCCGAGAAAGATACCGTTGAAAAACCCGAGAGCATAGTTGAAGAATATGAAGGTCCGATTAAAGATATCTCCGAATACAGTGTCGGAGATGAGCTGAACGGAATTATAACGGGTGTTACCGATTTTGGGGCGTTTGTTCGCGTTGACGGAGGTATGGAGGGGCTGGTTCATATATCTGAAATTGACTGGGGCTTGGTTGAAGATCCCAGGAATTTATGCAAGCCCGGAGATACGGTAAAAGTTAAAATCATAGAAATCAAAGACGGAAAGATCTCTTTATCAATAAAAGCATTGAAAGAAAATCCGTGGAAATCCGCCGAGAAAAAATACAAACCCGGAGACAAGGTACAAGGGGTTATCATAAAGTACAATCCGCACGGCGCTTTGGCTTCCATAGAAGAGGGTGTTGCGGGCTTGGTTCATGTTTCCGAGTTTGGGGATTTGAGCACATTGCAAAAAGAATTGAAATTGGGAATGCCATACGAATTTGTAATTTCAATCTTTGACCCCAAAAACAGGAAGATGACATTGTTGTATAAAAACAAGAATAAAGATACAAAGACCAAGTAATCATTTGTTTTAAGGTTTGGTGATCGGATTGACACAATCGATCTTGCGATTATTCCATTTGTTCATGGCAAACTGAATGCCGTGTTTGATAATGTCTTCAATAATTTGTGATCCCGCGCTCAGCATCTTTGGCAATGCCAACATTTCCGAGTGGTGAAATTCTTGAAGTACGAATCTTGCCATATCGTTTCGGCGGACATGTGTTTGATTGTCTTTAATGTATTGCGGAGCTATGCCCGCTCTGACACGAATAAAATTTTTGGTTCCGAGCGCTTTTATTATATCTTTTACGCCATTATGACCGCCATCCCCCTTATTGACGCTGATTCGTATTTCTCCGAAAGGTATATTCAAATCATCATGCGTCACTATCAGTCTTTCCGAATTTTTTATGCGTGCCTTTTTATCTTTTCCCAATCGTTTTGCGACGGCTCCTCCGGATAAATTCATATAAGTGTTTATATCAATCACGGATATTCTATACGCCAACTGTTCCGGACAATTCTCTATAAATCTGTCCACAATCAACCTACCAAAATTATGCCTTGTGTTTTTATATTGTTCACCCGGGTTGCCGAGTCCGGCCAAAAAATAAAGTTCATTCATATTTTTGCAGGATACGAGACTATTATAAATTCCGCTCTCATTTAACGCAATATTTTGTGATAATATTACGATATTAAATGCGATTATGAAAAATCTCGGACATTTAATGGACAGGTTTAAAAATTTGCAACCGCCCGAACGACATGTTAAGTCTGCAATCATTCAAGCGATATTTGAGATATTTAACATAAATATAAATGCTGATGACATAAAAGTCGGATATAATGGCGATATTTATTTGCAAGTACAT
>WFWP01000074.1 GCA_015491055.1 Patescibacteria group bacterium
ATCTAAAGAAGAGCAAAAGATTTTGGATTCAATCGTGGTGCGTTCGGAAAATGATCCAAACAATCCCGAATTTACGCCGGATAACCCCAATTTCCCCGCAACTCCAACTTACAAAATTGAGGTACCAGGATTTTCAAATGTGTGGATTAAAGATGAAAGCTTCAATCCGACAGGCACGCACAAAGACCGCATGGCATGGGAGATAGTTATTACATACAAACATTTCCTAACGGCCAAGAAATATACGAACACAAATCGCAAATTACCGTCCATGTCCATAATCTCATCAGGATCTTCCGCGGTTGCAATACAACGATGGTTAAATAAATATGATTTACCGCATCTTAAAGTTCTGGTGGATATAAATATGAACAAAAACATAAACGAATATTTACATAAAATCGGTTGCGAAGTATATGAAACAGATTTAAGCAGGAAAGTTCTAAATTGGAAAGAAATTTTATTGTTGACACACAACAGTGACGGTTTTGATATAACATCAATGCACGCGCTGGACCCAACATTAACATTTTACGATTGGATGAGTTATGAAATAATAAATGAGTCTCCCGATTATTGTTTTGTACCCTTTGGTACGGGAAATTTGTTTGAAAATATTTTAAATATAAACAAAAAAGAGGTTTCTTGCGCTGCTCACGACCCGAGATTTAAAGGAGATGTAAATAAATTGAGAAAATGTAATTTTATAGGAGCAACCACTCATAACCCAAAAACCAAGGCGGACAAATTGTATTCTCCCCATTTACCGTTTACGCATTTTGATGAACAATGGATTAAACTGTATCGCTTTGCGGGTTTTTGCGGTTCAAAATCAAATGTATATGCTTTTAAAGAAAGTAACTTGAGCAAAGCCATGGAAATTGCCGAATCGCAAGGTGTGGCATGTGAACCGTCAGGCATTGCAGGACTTGCCATGCTGTTGCAAATGAGCGAACAAATACCTTCTGACAGCAAAATTCTTATTGTCAATACCGGGAAATTGAAATTTGAGTAATATCATTATTTATTATGACAGATTTCAGAATTAAAGGGGGGAGACGGTTGAGCGGAGAAATTTCTTGCAATACCTCAAAAAACGGCGCGATGGCTCTGGTTTGCGCATCGTTGTTAAATAAGGGTGTCACTACATTGCATGAAATACCTCGCATTGAAGAAATAAACCGTATGGTGGAAGTTTTGCGAAGCATAGGTGTTGAAATAACAGAAACCGTGAATAATTCGGATACGGGAGAGCAAATGACATTGCAAATACGAACACCTGAAAAATGGGATTTATCTTCAATAAATCAAGTATCCGCAAGCAGAATGAGGTCAACTTTAATGTTGATGGGGTCTTTAATTCATCATGTCGGCGACTTTAAACTCCCGCATGCCGGCGGATGTCAAATGGGTACTCGCACCATTTCTGCGCATAAACATGGCTTGGAGGAATTGGGAGCAAATATCGCAATTCATGAAAACGAGTATTTGATAACCGCGAATGAATTAAAATCGGGTAAGGAGATTATAATGTATGAAGCGAGCGACACCGCAACAGTGAATTTATTGATAGCATCAGCTCTTATTCCGGGCAAAACCGTAATAAAATACGCCCCGCCAAATTATCAGGTGCAAGATGTTTGTTATTTTTTGCAAGCGCTTGGTGTAAATATAGATGGTATAGGTACGCATATTTTGACAGTTTACGGCGTTGAAGAAATTAAAGCTGATATTGACTGGCACAATTCCGAGGATCCCATAGAGGCGATGTGCTTCATTACCACTGCGATTATGACCAAGTCTGATTTGACTGTAAAAAGATGCTCATTGAATTTTTTGGAAGTGGAATTGTTGAAATTGAAATATATGGGACTTAAATATGAAGCGCAAAGCAAGTATTTTGCGAAAAATGGCAAGACGGTCCTTGCGGATATAAAAATTTATGGAAAAGACAGTGTTTTGAGAGCCTTGGAAGACAAAATTCATTCTTTGCCATATCCGGGATTGAATGTTGATAATTTGCCGTTTTTTGCGCCTATAGCCACACAGGCGCAAGGAGTGACACTTATACACGATTGGATGTGGGAAAATAGGGCGATTTATTTTACCGAATTAACTAGACTTGGGGCGAACATGCGCTTGCTTGATCCTCACAGGATAGAAATTAAGGGTAAAACGGATTTGCGCGGAACTCAAGTGGTTTGCCCGCCCGCTTTAAGACCGGCGGTTATAGTGATGATAGCAATGCTTGGGGCCGAAGGTGAGAGCATATTGAGAAATGTGTATTCCATCAAGCGAGGATATGATTCTTTGGCGGAGAGATTAAACGACATAGGCGCGGAGATAGAAGTTATGGCGTAGTGTTTTACCAATGAAGCATTTGTTTGATATCAAATACACGGCACACCGTAATCTGCAAAACCCATCACATACAAGCATTATTAACGAAATCAGTATAAGAAACTCAAATTTTTTTGTAGATATAATCACACGATCCGGCCGTGCAATGACAAACAATATAAGGCAATTGATATCGTATGATGGGTGTTGTATATTTTTATGTTATATTAAATTACACTCTGGAATTCACAAGAAATATTTTTATTTACACTCTCAAAGAATGCGAGTGGAGATTTAATCATAGACAAGATGATATCTGTAGGATATTATTAAGAGAGTTTAGGAAAAATCCTTTAAGGTTTCAGTGGTTCTAGATTTATCTAGACCCTATGTTATTAATAACATAAATTGATTATGAGTAAAGAAATAACCAGACGTGATGCGTTGGGAAAAATCGGCGGAGGAATGGCGGCGCTGGCAATGTCAGCGACAAACATTCCCGGTGTATCAACAGATCCCGCGGAAGCTGCCACCATGCATGAATATGTTCATGCGCGTTCTTTTATAAAACATTTTCGCACACCGGAAGGAGTTTATGATATTCAATTATATATTCCTAAGGAGGATCGCTTCATTTCAATCGGTAAACTTAACACGGAAGTTGACTACAAAATGTTGGAAGATTACGAGGTAACTCCCGTACTTGATACTCTTGGATTTGAATCCGCGCTTGAGTTTGCAAAAGAACATAATAAGATATTTCATGGTCGCAAGGAGTTTGCTAAAGAATACTTGCTTCAAACAGCGCGATTTGTAGACGAAGCGCATTCCAAAGGTATAGATATCCGTCGTGGAAATAAACAGTTCATAAATCTACGTACTGCGTTGCTTATTTGGGTTTCTTACCAAAATTTAAAGCAGGATATTGACAAGCAGTTTACATTGGGAAGGTATACGTTTGATACAGAAGAGGTAATGAAAAGACTTTATATGTCAAAAGCAATGATCCGGAAACTGTTGTTTACCCCCGTAGAAGGGATAAACTTACATCTTATCATGAACTCAATTCCCAACTTCAAACCGCTTAAAAGTCCCATATCAATAGAAAGTGCCAATTCGTTCTTGGAGCCATTTAACGAAGTTAAAGTGTTACAAGGTAAGCATAATTCATCAGTCTATGATGAGGCACATGTCGTAACACTTATAAGACAACTAAGTGACCATTACATAGTTAGAGATTCCACCGTACTGCAACATTTCTTGAAAACACACGAAGCTGGAAAAGAGTTTAATAAGCTCAAGACTATGGCATTTAATGTAGGTGAAAGATTACAGGATGACGGTCAGTATGATCATATAATATCTTCAGATGTGCCTTACAGACAAGAAACTATCGATTTACTTAATGAAATTAGAGAAAAGTTTGGAAATAACATAGGTTATGATGCGTATCGTGAAAAATTGGGATTATTGGGAGCCATCATGCCTCTTTACTATGGTAATTAGTCATAGATAACTTTAAGTATGTTATATGCTTAACGTAACATTACATAACCAAGGTGCCTCCCATTAAATGGTTTTGTGTAATCATACAAAAATCAATTGTGTTGTGTTTATGTGACACTTTTTACAAGTCATTAAAATAGTGTTAACATAACGCCATGTGAAGTATTTGCCTGTCGGTTGATTATTCGGGCGCGGTTCGTTATGGATAAAAACAAACGGTTACCGAAATGATACTGTATAGATACTGATTATGGCTACCATTCGTTCTCAATTTTCCGATTCTTGTACTCATGGCATATAATTGGTATTATTGTACGCATATTATCAATTTTGAGTTTGCGGATACAGCATTGAAGGTTTTTAACTTTCAGTTCTGAATTCCGCAAACTCCGTTAATTTGTTTGTCTTATGCAGGAATTTCCCGAGTCTATTGTGCTTCATGAATACAATATTGAAGTGGGAGGCAAAAAGCTTGTGGCTCAATTCACAAATCTGACCGATCAAGCGAACGGGTCTGTTATAGTCCGTTACGGAAATACCGCAGTGTTGGTCACCGCGGTTATGGGTAAAGAAAAAGAGGGGCAAAGTTGGTTTCCTCTTTCGGTTGAATTTGAAGAAAAATTTTACGCGGCGGGAGCGATTCTTGGTGGAAGATTTCGAAAAAAAGAAGGTATGCCGAGTGAAGAGGCGGTTTTGAGCGCGCGGGTTATAGATCGTACAATTCGCCCGCTTTTTGATCAAAGATTGAGAAGAGATGTGCAAGTTATAGCAACCGTACTTGCAATTGACGAGGAGGATCCCGATGTTTTGGGAATTATTGGCGCAAGTTTGGCGTTAGGAACAAGCGATATCCCTTGGAGCGGTCCGGTAAGTGCTGTTCGCATAGGTAAGACAAACAATGGCAATGATTTTATAATTAACCCCGCATATTCTCAAAGAACAGATGAAAACGAATATTTGGATTTATTGGCATGCGGAAAAGACGGGAACATAAATATGATTGAGGTGGGCGCAAAAGAAATTCCCGAAGAGGAGTTAGGGTTGGCTCTTGATTTGGCGGTTCAAGAGCACAACAAATTGCAAGAATGGCAAAATAAAATTATCGCGGAAATCGGGAAGAAAAAGGTTGAGGTTGAGTTACCTTCACCAAGCGAAGAGTTGAAGCGATATTTTGAAGAAAATATCGCTCCTAAAATGAGCGAGTATGTTTTCGGAGATAAAGGAGCTTATACTTTGAAGGAAATTTGGATGGATATGATTGCAAAGCACGACACATTGCACGAACAAAAACAAGACGCGGATGATTATTTTGAAACGCAGGTTGACGAATATGTACACAAAGAGGCCTTGGATAACAATCGCAGGCAAGACGGACGCGCCATGGACGAATTGCGTCCTTTGTATGCGCAGGCGGGAGGGTTTTCTCCCGTTATTCATGGAGTGGGAATTTTTTATCGTGGCGGTACTCATATTTTCAGCGCCCTTACTCTCGGAGGACCGGAAGATGCTCAACTGGTAGATACCATTGAAACCCAAGACGGATCAAAGCGATATATGCATCATTACAATTTTCCTCCGTTTTCCGTGGGTGAAACGGGAAGAGTGGGAGGATTTAACAGGCGAATGATAGGTCATGGAGCGCTTGCGGAGAAAGCGTTGGTACCGGTATTGCCGAGTCAAGACGAGTTTCCTTATACAATACGAATAGTTAGCGAGACCATGGCAAGCAACGGGTCCAGTTCTCAGGCAAGTATATGCGCTTCAAGTTTGGCGCTTATGGATGCCGGTGTTCCGATTAAAAAGCCGGTTGCCGGTATAGCCATGGGTATGATGAGCGAAGGAATACCGGGCGAGCCGAATTATCGCTACAAAATCTTGACCGATATACAAGGACCGGAAGATCATTTCGGTGATATGGATTTTAAAGTGGCGGGCACTGTTGACGGTATAACTGCTGTGCAAATGGATGTAAAGGTAGATGGTGTGCCCACATATGTTTTAAAGGAGGGGATTGAACAAGCGCGCAAAGCTAGAATGCAGATTCTTGAAGTTATGAAGAAGGCCATTGACAAACCAAGGAGTGATATAAATCCGCGCGCTCCCAAGATTGTATCAATGAAGATTGATGAAGATCAGATAGGTCTTGTGATAGGGAAAGGTGGCGAGACTATAAATGACATAAAAGATAAAACGGGAGTAGACGGTATAACGATAGAAGATGATGGAACCGTGTACATTACCGGAAAAAACGGTTCCGCGAACGATGCATTAAGGCGCATTGAAGAATTGACCAGAAAATATGAAGTGGGAGATAAATTCAATAATGCTCGCATTGTAAGGATATTGGATTTCGGCGCAATTGTGGAGATAGCGCCGGGAATTGATGGAATGGTGCATATATCAGAAATAGCGCCGTTTAGAGTGGGTAAGATATCTGATGTTTTAAGTGTGGGTCAGACGGTGCCGGTGGTTATTACAAAAATAATTGAAGACAGAGGTAAACAAAAGATAGATCTTTCCATAAAGCGTGCAGACCCTCACTTTATAAAGGAAGCGAAATAAAATCACCGTTTATATATTGTGTTATAATCCCTTTTTATGAGCGGTGATCTATCACAGGGTTCCAAAAATTTTGAAGACAAGATGCATTCTTTGAATGATAAAGTGGAACGCGCTTTTGACAATTCGGAAAATCAAACAAGTCAAAATAATAAAAATGGTGAAGATGGTGGCAAAAATGGCATTATAGGCAAAAGATCTTCTTTGGAGTCAAAATCTGCGATTTTGCATACATATAGGCAAGATGTTCAAGATTTGGTAAAAAACCGAAAAATTTCTTTGGTGAAAGCGATGGCAATGCAAATGGATAAAAACGCGAAATCGGGCGGCGGAAAAAGAGTGGTGTTTGAGGATTATTTTTCTGAAGATAAAGATAAGAAAACCGCAAAATTTATTATTTTGATAAGTATTCTGCTTTTGATTATGGGAGGTCTTGCGCTTTTTGTCGCGTATGGAATATATCAAGTGCGAATTCAACAAGTATTGCAAGACAAAAAGAACACTTTGGTTGATAACAATATGTTTTTTGTGGAGCACAGAGCGAGAATAAATGTAACGGACAGATTGCCCAGAGAAATTCTATCCGATTTATCCAGAATGCTCAGGAGATCACAAGCGACATTGGGATCAATTACGCAAATTTTGCCGGAATGGAGTGTTTGGAGTGATGAAACGGGGAATAAAATAACTTTTACGATTGACCAAGCGCAATTGGTAAAAGTTTTAGGATTGTCATTGCCGGATGCTTTTATAAGAAATCTCGGTGAGCCGGACAAATATATGTTGGGCATGCATATGGCGGATAGAAACACGCCGTTTTTGTTGTTAACGACTCGTTCTTATGAATATGCATTTGCGGGAATGTTGGATTGGGAAAAGAGGGCCGAGTATGAGTTGTCTCCGTTTTTCAATTTGGGAGGAAGTTCTTCCGGGAAAAGGGTGTTTGAAGATTTGGTGGTAAAAAACATAGATGCGCGTGCCATACGAGATGAAGACAGAAACCTGAAATTATTGTATTCATTTTTGGATCAAAATACGATTTTGATTACGAACAACATACACACTTTAATTGAAGTTGCCGAGAGGTATAAAGTGCGAAAAGCGTCACGAGATGCAACCGTTATAGCGCAATAGCGAATGAGATATGCGCGTGATTATGACATTATTTTGTCCACAAGTCCGTATTTTTTAGCTTCTTGCGCTGTCATGAAAAAATCGCGATCAACATCTTTTTCAATTTGTTTCAGAGATTTTCCGGTATTCTTGGATAGTATTTTGTTGAGACGATCTCTGGTTCGCAGAATATGCTTTGCGGTTATTTCAATGTCACTTGCTTGACCTTGGGCCCCGCCCCATGGTTGGTGTATCATAACTTCTGAATTCGGTAAGGCGTATCTTTTTCCCTTTGTCCCGCTTGATAATAATATTGAACCCATACTCGCCGCCATTCCGACACACATTGTTGATACATCAGGTTTTATAAAATTCATGGTATCCATAATCGCCAATCCCGCGCTTACGGACCCTCCGGGAGAATTTATATATAAGTGTACATCTTCTTTTTCATCTTGCGCTTCCAAAAAAAGAAGTTGAGCCACGACCGTATTTGCCATTTCATCATGAATTGGTCCGGATACAAAAACTATTCTCTCTTTCAATAAACGCGAATAAATGTCATACGATCTTTCTCCGTATTCGTTTTTCTCAACAACTATGGGGATAAGATGTGATTTTGTATTAATATTTTTCATGGTGTCCATATTATGTAAAATATATAAGACTTAAAATACGATTATGTTTATAAAAATTGATTGCTTATGTAAAACATAACTACTCTTGATTATTATTCGCAATGTTTTCCAAAAAAGAGAATACCATATCATTTCTTATCTGCATTGTCACATAAGCGCGAGCGGACACAGGGTCCGCGTTTTTATGGTGTTTTAATATTTGTTGAAGGGCGGAGTCAACGGTCTCATCTTTTGGCGCGATTCTTTCAATTTCCGCTATTTTATTCAGTATAAGTTGCAGTTTGGCTTGTTTAACGGCTTGCGGTTTTATTTCCTCAATAAATTTATCCGGGGTCTTTTTTGAATTTTTCAGGTAAGAGTTGAGGTTTGATCCTATGTTTTGCAAATCGCTTTCAAATCTCGCTTGTATACGGTTAATCTCATGATCAATTAAGACGGCGGGAAGATTAATATCGGTTTCTTTTGTAATTTTTTCTACAAATTCCACCCGCCTTTTATTGAATTCATATTGTTCTTTTTCTTTTTTGATTGTTTCCTTCAGTTTGGTTTTGAATTCTTCCATATTCTCAAACCCTCCGAGGGTTTTCAAGAAATCCTTATCCAGTTCCGGAAGTTTTTTTTCTTCAATATTCATGGCTTCCGTATACGCTTTTTCGGGGGATACTCCTTTTTGTATCAATTCTATTTGTTTTCTTCTTCTTCGCAGGTCTATGGCGGTATCCTTTAATTCCTTTTCCGACACATTGACTTTCAAGGGTTTTCCGAAAATTTGTTTTGCGATTTTTTTGTAATCGGGTAATTTAAATTTCGGAGGAACGGGGGCCGTAAATACATACTCAAACAAACCTTCTGATTTTGAAACATTTTTTTCATCCAACATATCCTCTATTTTCGGGATTTTCTTTATGGTTATGATCGGGGCATCTATCGTCAAGATTTGTTTTTCTTTCAAAATCTCGGGGTAAGTGTCTTTGATTGCAAGTTGCGCCGCTTCTTGTTCAATTG
>WFWP01000075.1 GCA_015491055.1 Patescibacteria group bacterium
CATTATATATACACACAAAATAAGAGCAATAATTATACGCCAGACCCCCAACCCGGCGACATTAATAGATGAATATTTATATTTAGATTAAACCCCCAACCGGAAACAATGAAATAAACATGGCGCAAGACCGGATAACCTTTAAAATTGTAAACAAATCAAAACTTTTCCTTTCTTTAAACCCTTTATGTGCTTATGCGCAAGGGTTTAAGGTTCCGTATATTTTCACTTAAATTTTACCAACAGACCATGCACCAACCTCCCTTCAAAAGATTTACCATTGCCTTTATTCATGTATGAATCCTATTTAAATGGATTTATTGCAGTAGAATCAGGTCCTTCAACTTTCTTTTGGTCAGATTCATCAAAAACACCAAAGAGGTTATTGATCTTTCTTTGAATGTTTTGTTTTGAGTCATCTATATGTATTACCGTTTTATTTTCAGGGGGCACCAATTCTTTGTTTTCAACCTCAAATCGAACTTTATTTCTTTTATTATCCTTCACCAAATATACCACAGCGGATCTTTTAATTTTTTGCAAAGAATTTTGTATGTTCTCGTAAGTATTTTTCATATAATCAAGATATTTGTTAAAATCATTTGAGAAGGTATCAAAATAATTCGTAAATGATGTATCGGTAGACCTTGCAATATATTCTATAGATTCTGTTATTGATTCATAAAACTTGCGAAAATCAGGCAATAACATGTACGACGCCCCCGCCATGAAATATGACTGTAACTCAGTATGTTCCACGCTGGACAAAACCGTTCCGTCTTTAAAACTTTCAACATTTTTTTCCGCTACTGAATACGCGCGTAACACGGGAACCACTTGTTCGGAAATGTACTCACCTATTTTCCTCAACACAGACTTTTCATCTTCGGTCAAATGATAATGCAAATCATTATTTGCATTCGAAAATCTAAACGACTCACCGAACGAAAACACTGATTTCGGTATTATAAACCCGAGTGTTCCGCCGCCAAAACCTCGTAATATGGGTGATTTATCATTATCACCCAACACTTCTATATACAATGTTTTGGATCCTCTTATTCCGCTCGGATCATTTATTATGTGTATGGAATATGCACTGTTGTTTGATGTGGACGCAAGCGCATCATGTATCTCCCGCACATATTCACGCATCCCATCAATCAACCTTTTTCTTAAATCTATAAATCTATCACCTTCCGAAATTGCAGGTAACAAATCGGAAAGTTTTTGAAACGATTCACCATATACACCTCGCATTCTCTCAATCAATCCGTATAGCGCAAGCATTGATTTATGTTTATCCGAAAGCGAAGGTGTGCTTGCAACCAATTCCGCACATTCGCCGTCTGATAAACCACCCTCTCCCAACCTTATAGACTCACCCTTGCTTATCTTTTCAATCTCTGCGCGATGCAACAAATTGCGTACACGCTCGCTGAGTACCTCAAAAGATGCGTCGGCATTCGGCTCCGGGTGAGTTGTATCATATCTGTTTCCTGAATTCAAAACCTTTCTGATAATACTGTTCTTGCGACGCGCTTGTGCATAATATGCCAATGCGCCTTTAATGCCCGGATACAATTCATCGGCTATTTCCAAAGCGACAACATCTCTCCCGTTCTTTTTATAATACTTTAAAAACTTATTGACACTGTCCGGAGTGATTTCACCGCTTTCGTCACGCATCCTATCTTCTATGAGCATCCTGACAGCAACCGCAAGATTGTATCTGTCAAACCAATACTTGTTATTTTGATTAACTTGAACATCCAATAAAGGTTTCAAAACAGCATTTATATTATGTGAAATTTGTATCGTCAATTCATTAATTGCGCGAACAACATCTTGTTGCGTTTCAGCGTTCAATTTATCTTGCCATTCTTTTCGTGTGCGCTCCACTCGTTTCCCTAACCATAAACGCATACCATCAACTGAAAATACCAACAATCCCAACAACAAAAACCATTTTATAGTGTTTGCGTACAATTCACCTTTGGTTTCACCTTTGAAAATTCTCTGATAATACCTCATTTCTCCATCCGGCTTATCACCTAAAGTGTTCAATTCATGCGCAATGACTTCCGGCGCTTTCAACACACTGTCAATTGCATTGTCAAGCCATCGAACAAAACCGCCGGACTTATTAATATCAATGGTGGACCCATTTTCAAGTCTACTCAAGTCATCTTCAGAGAATTGCAACTCCGGCAAACCTTGCAATATCTTTTCTACAAAAGGAACCAAGTTAACACCGGTATTTCGGTCCACATCCTCAAGCGCTGATTTTAACTTGTGCATATCATTGACAAATCCCTCTCTCGATTGTTTCAATTCTCGTATTTTCCCGGCAAGATCTTTCCGCGCTTGAACCATTGTCTCTTGTGTAGGTATTCCTTCTATAGGATCAAAAATGCTTTTTATAAAATCCGTCAATGTAAATGCGCCATAACCTTGTATTTTTTGCAATAAATCATCCAAAGAATCCGCCTGCACATCAAACCCCGCTTCCCGCATTTTACCGGTTATGTAACCATGCAATGAATCACTCTCTATGTCTTTTTTCCTTAATTCATTCAATACGGCATCTCTTTTTTCCTTACCTTTATCATATATATCATTGACTCTGTCTTCCACATCATCATCTTCATCTGACA
>WFWP01000076.1 GCA_015491055.1 Patescibacteria group bacterium
AAAGCAATAAGGATGCGATAGACATTGAAGCCGGTTTTGCGCCAAAATATATCAATTCCCCCGACAAGGAAAAAGTTATATCCGAATTGCTTTCTCTGGCAAGCGAAGCAGATGAAGTTATACTCGCAACGGATCCCGATCGCGAAGGGGAAGCGATAGCATGGCATCTGAAAGAAATCTTGAAACTCAAAAACCCGAAACGGGTTGTGTACAATGAAATTACGGCAAACGCGGTAAAGAAAGCGTTCAAAAACCCGAGAAGTCTTGACTACAACCTTATAAAAGCGCAAGAGGCGCGCAGAGTCTTGGATAGATTGGTTGGATATGATTTAAGCGGATTGATTTGGAAAAAAGTGCGTTACGGATTATCCGCCGGACGAGTACAATCCCCGGCATTGCGAATCTTAATGGAACGAGAAAGAGAAATAAGGAATTTCGTACCTAAAGACTATTGGATCATTGTCGCGACCGCAACGACAACAGACAATTTGAGTTTTGAAATGAAATGCGTTGAGGAACCTGATAATGAAGAATATGCGCAAAAAATTTTGAATGTCGGCAAAAATGAACGATGGGTTGTTACGGAAATAAAAACTTCGCAAACCAAACGCTCGCCAAGACCTCCGTTTACAACCAGCACATTGCAGCAAGTTGCAAGCACCCGTCTCGGATTCTCCCCTTCAAACACGATGCGTATAGCGCAAAAATTGTATGAACAAGGTCTTATAACTTATATGCGCACGGACAGTCCAACATTGTCACAACAGGCGCAATCGCAGGCATTGGCGATAATCAAGCAAAAATTCGGAGAGGAATTCGCGCAAAACAGACAATTCAAAAGCAAACATAAAAACGCGCAAGAAGCTCATGAAGCTATCCGCCCCACCGATCTAAACAAAACAACCGCCGGCCAAACATCGGAACAAAAACGGCTTTATAACTTGATTTGGACGCGAACCATCGCAAGTCAAATGTCTGACGCGCAATTAAAGCGAATGAAAATTATCGCCAATATATCACAAAACAACAATAGCAACATTGCCATACCGGATTTTGTCGCTCACGGTGCGAAAGTCATGTTTGACGGATGGCTGAAAGTCGATTCTCAATCACGCGGAGAAGATGTTGAAATCCCCTCGGTGCGAAAGGGTGACGAATTAAAAATAACCGACATGCGCGCAGAGGCAAAACAAACACAACCTCCGAATCGCTATACCGAAGCGGGTCTCATCAAAGAACTTGAAAAACGGGGAATCGGCCGTCCGTCAACTTACGCATCTATAATGAAAACATTGCATGAAAGAGGATATGTCACAAAAGAAGGAAAAACTCTAATACCCACGGACACCGGAGATGTTGTGAGCTCCTTCCTTGAAAAACACTTCGCCAAATATATCAGCGACACATTTACCGCCGAAATGGAAAACGAACTGGATGAGATAGCGAGTGGGAAACGAGAATATGTGCAAACCTTGCGTGAATTTTACACACCGTTTACGAAAGAAGTGAAAGACAAGGAAACAATACCTAAAATAACAAGTATGGGAGATGCTCCGGAAGAATACAAATGCCCCGAATGCGGAGGAAATATGGAGTACAAACTGTCGCGAAACGGCAAGTTCATGAGTTGCAAACGATTCCCGGAATGCAACGGCGCGCGCAAGGCGGACGGGTCAATAATCCAACCGCCTAAAAAAATAGGAGAAGAATGCCCCGAATGCGGAACAAACGGAAAAAAACCGAATAAAACATCACCGGGAACACTCATTGAACGCGAAGGTCGTTATGGCAGATTTATATCCTGCTCCAATTACCCGAAATGCAAATATGTAAAGCAAGATATTTTACTAAATACAACCGGAGTAAAATGCGATGAGTGCGGAGAAAGCAAAGGAGGAGAAATGGTTGAACGGAGAGGCAGATTCGGGCCGTTTTACTCCTGCTCCAATTATCCTGAATGCAAACGAATTACGAAAACAAAACCCACAGGAAAACGATGCATGCTTTGTGACAAACTTATGATGGTCGGCACCAAAACAATACCAGACAGATGTTCAGACAAAACATGCCCGAATCACAATCCTCATAAATCAATAATGAAGACACAAAAGTAAATGACTTACACACAATTCAAAACAACACCTCTGTTACAATGCAAAATCGCCAAACAGTTCGCTCCGATACGCGATTGTGTGTTTAAAATTTCAAGCGGATTTTTTAAGCGGGAAATATTTTATAAAAATTCATATTTGTTATAACGATCTTGAACCAAACAAAGTAAACGGCGCACAAATCATCGCCGGTTTATGATATGAAAAATAATTTCTTGATATGTTTTGTGAAATTACCTATGAAGGCGCGCTCAAATTTATCAAAACAAACCGTTACTTTTCATCATCCCTGACAAAATATCTGCCATTCTCATCAATACCGAACAAATCGGTATCTTGCAAATTTGACATAATTGTATTGGTTTTCACATACCTTTCTCTCTTAACCGCATCTATCAAATCCCTTTTTTCCATGGGCCCATGCGACTTCAAAATATTCGCTATAATTTCCTTAACCGGCCCGGGTTTGTACCCCCACTCGGCCAACGCATACAAACCTCTGCCCACCAAAACAAATCTCGGATCTTTGATAAGTTCATTGTGGCAAGTGGCGCTATGCGCTTTTCTGTTAAACATCTCCGTAATCGCATCGGCCACTTCTCCATAGTGCATCGGAGAGCCATGTTTACGCAAAACCAACCATGCCATATCCCTTATTCCTCTCATGTTGATACCCGGGGATCCTACGCGCCCCCACTCGCCGAAAGGGTTTTGCGCCAAATGCTTTGACAATCCCAACCATCGCTTAACGACATCATCGCGTTTGTGATCATCATGCACACACTCTCCCAATTCCTCCAACAGTCTATCTATAATCTCTCTCTCCGCCAACAATTCATCAACAGTAATTTTTTTACATACTTTTTCAAGAGCGTCATGCACCATATTCGCGATTTCCTCGTTAATATGCCACCTGTGCACGAACTTTGCGTTCTCGCGCAATTTTGTAAAAGTGTCTCCCACAACCAACAAAAAATGCAGATGATTTTGCACAGATTCACTCTTGGATAATTCCTTCAACAATTCATTCTCAGATATAATCGCGCCCATGTCGTGAATAACGCCTACCAATTCCGTAAACACCGGCTCGCAATTCTTATACGCATCGCTTTTCCTTATAGATGACAATGCGCTATTTTCAATCTGTCTGACGCGCTCTCGAGTTATACCGTAAGATCGACCAACACTCTCAAGAGTTTCCCTCTTAACGCTTTTACCCAAACCATAGCGACGCTCAATCACATCCTTCGATCGTTCAGACAAGGTGTTTATTAACTTTTTTGTTATCTCTTTCGGTTTGAATGAAACTTTTATTGTCATACACAATCACAACACTTACATTCTCACTGTCTGAAATGTATATTTTGACTATACCACAATATTTGCAACTCGTCCAGCGATATAAATAAAGCGCTTTACTTCTCCGTCCGATATCCGGTGTATCCACTTGTTAACATTTTCATCTGCAAGCGCGGCACTTTTAATCTCTTCCTCAGAAGCATCTGCCCGCACCTCAATTTGAGCTCGCACTTTCCCGTTAACTTGCACCGCAATGGTGATATTTTCATCAATTATCTTATCAGGATCGTATGACGGCCACGAACTCTCAATCACAAAACCTTTATTTTGCAAATATTCGTACAATTCTTCTGCAATAAACGGAGCAAACGGACTCAAAATTTTAACAAAATCATTGAAATCATCTCTTGAGATTCGTTTTTCTTTTTCAAGCACATTTATAA
>WFWP01000077.1 GCA_015491055.1 Patescibacteria group bacterium
CATATTCGTTATAATAATGGTATGGCTCCAAGATAAATTCGCAATAGTCTCCAAATCCATTGTTAACAAATTTGAAGAGTAAATTTCTTCTCATGGTATACTTTACCATTATGAGTAAGTTATCGGGACCGATCTCAAAAATCAGAAAATTGTTTTTTGAAACACATATACACCTTCCAAACAATATTAAATATATGTGTTTCTATTCATTGTTTGCATACTTTTTCATATTCGGAACAAAAATCGCATACGCAAATCCTCTTATTACCATCGGATTGAAAGCTGCCGGTTGGTTTGGTTTGGATGAGATTGTATCGGCATTAAAGACCCTTGCATTGATTGCCCTGCTGATAAGCCTAATTGGGGCGTTTGCATGGCTGACGGGTAACTTGTTTGATATCGCAATAGATGCCACAATTTTGAATTTTACAAAATACCTCGGAAACGCATCTGATGCGGAAAGTATAATGTCGGCAATTCATATAATCTGGGAAGTGTCCAGAGACTTGGCAAATATTATCATAATAGGGGTATTTGTATACATTGCGATATCAAAAATACTCGGTATCAATAAAAGAAAAGAGTTCGAAAAAATGATAGTAAGTTTGCTATCCGTGGCATTATTGATAAATTTCAGCTTTTTTTTCGCGCAAACGGTTATAGATATCTCAAACTGGACGGCTGTGCAAATATATAACGCCACGGTTCCGACATCAAATGACGGCTCAATCATATTATCAGAAACAATAGCATCGCATATGCCCGGTGTTGGGCTTGGCCCTTTGGAAATATATAAACAATCCATAGATACGGATATGAGTATCAAAGATGTGCTGAAAATATTGCCCACTATGGCAATATCCATACTGTTAACATTGTTAATGGGGATATTATTTTTAAGAATGGCGTTTATGCTTATTTACCGTTGGGTGATATTGGTCATATTGATGACAACATCAGCCCTTGCTTTTGTGGCTATGATTATACCGAAACTGGAAAAATATTGGGAATACTGGTATAAGGGATTGATATATAACGCCGTATCCGCGCCATTGTTGTTGCTGTTGTTATGGGCGGTCGCCTTGCTAAATCTTGCCGTATCAAAAACATTCCAAATTTTTAATAAGGAGGCAAATTTGGAAATGCTGAACGAGAATCCTTCCTTGTTGCAAGCATTTGTAACATGGGTTTTGGGCGCCCTTTTCATGTTGGGGCTTGTGTGGGGAGCAATTCGCGTAGCAACCACACTATCCCGATACACTACCGAGAGTGTGGGAAAATTGGGTGAGTATATAAACAATGGTCTTGGTCGTATTGAAGGGTTGGGATACAGGCCGGTGTTCGGCGCCATGGGTTATGTGGGGAGAAACACGCTTGGAAGGGGGTTCAGTCACATGGGTGACACATTTACCGAGCTATCCGCCACAACAAAAAGTAAAGTGGGACAAAAGCTGTACGGATATTTGGGGGATAAATTCAATAATCTCGGAAAAAAGGGATATGATATTCGCTCATCAGGATTTATACAATCACAACTGCAAAAGGCCGGCATTAAATACACAGGTAATGCGATCAGAGACGGTTTTGCCCAATTGGAGAAAAAAGCGCAAGAAGCGCAAGAACGAAGGGACAAAGAGTACACGCAAAAACAAAATGACGCGATAAGAGAAAGCGGGGCTGTTGAAGAACAAAAAGAAAATGAAAGAAGAGAAAGAGAATTGAAGCAACAAAAAGAACAAATGGAAAACGAAAAGCGAGAGATGGAGCGGAAAATTGAACAGCAAAAATCTCAATTGAGCGAAACAAGAGAACAAATAGAAAAAGAGCAAACCACTCAAAAAGAACTTAAAGAACAAGCAAAAAGAATTGGAGATGATTTGAGGAAAAAAACAATGGAAAAGACATCATTTGAAGAATCAAAACGAAAAATTAAAAGTTCTTTGGATGAACAGAAATCGAATATATTGAAAGCGCTGGGAATAGAGAATGAAACAAGTATTAATTATGAAACAGATGAAATAGACAAAATGATAGAGCGGAAAATAAATGAGTTTCAAGAAAAATTGAACCAATATGAAAGCGCCACAGATGATGATGCAAGCGATGCAAAAGAAGATCATATTAAAGACTTACATACCAAAATTAATGAACTTCAACAATATAAAGACAATTTGCAAACATTTAGAAATATAAATGAATTTGGAAATATAAATGAACAAATACAAAAAAGTCAACAAAGAGAAGCCGATCTGGAAAGACGAGCGCATAAACTGTATTACAAGATAAACGAGTCAGTCAGGGCTGTTGAAGAACAAAAACAAGCCATAAATTCCATATCGCAAAACTTGAAACATATATATGGCGAGCAACAGGCATTTAATGACATGCTGAAAGAGAGAGTCAAAAAATATCCTGAAATGAGAGATTTGCGCGACCCGAATATAAATCAGGAAACGCTTAATGCCCTTATAAAACAAAGGCAAAAATTGTTGGACCTCAAAAATATTCAAACCAACGGACTTACCGACAAACAACAAAAAACACTTGACCACATAAACAAACGATTGGCGGAACATGCGAAATATCAATCCAGATTGGAAAAAGCGATTGAAAAACATAGGCAATATATAATGGCGTCCGCGGACGAATTGAGGAGAAAAACCGAAGAAGAAAAGATTTTGGAAAAGATTAAGCAATTGGGATTGCAACCGGAAAATACGGCAAGCAAAACCGCGAGAATACGAACAGATGTTGCCCAAGC
>WFWP01000078.1 GCA_015491055.1 Patescibacteria group bacterium
CGTTGACGGTGTATTGGGTTCTCGCGAGAGCATAGAGGATAATAGAATTGCGAGCGGGGAAGTTTATACGCGTCCCGAAATTTTGATTTATAAAGGCAAGGAGTACAAAGTTCCCGAAGTTTTGCTTTCAGGAAATCATGCGGAAATTGATAAATGGAGAAGAAAACATTAGTCAGCAAACGGCATTTCGACTTGTGATATGAAATTTCCTTCGCAAGTTTGTTTTATGTATGATATAATTTCACCATTATCAGTTATAAGCGTGTTGTAAGTATATATGAATAATCAAAAGAAAGTGGTAATTTATTCAACTCCCACATGCCATTATTGCTTATTGGCAAAAAAATTTTTTGATGAAAATAATATAGAGTATACGGATTATGATGTGCAAGCAAATCCAGAAAAAGGCAGGGAAATGATTGAGCGCAGCGGTCAAATGGGCGTACCGGTTATTTTTGTGGGAGATGAAATGATCGTAGGCTTCAATGAAGAGGCTTTGCGCGAGATGTTGGGATTGTAATTTGTTTTTGATACTTGATATCTTTGTATCAAGTGTCGCTCTCATAGTTTAATGGATAAAACAGACCCCTCCTAAGGGTCAGATCCAAGTTCGATTCTTGGTGAGAGCACAGTTGTGTCGGTCATTACTTTTTATTAGTATGAAAAATATGGACAAAAACATTTGCTCGGATTGTTATGGCAGGTTGGGTGATTTGCGAGAGGAGATGAACATGACCGAGAGTGAATTTGAATTGTTAAACAGACCTCGCAGATCTCTTTCTTTTGCGATTCCGGTAAGAATGGATAATGGGCAAGTAAAAACCTTTAACGCGTATCGCATTCAATATAATGACGCACTTGGTCCAACCAAAGGCGGTTTCAGGTATCATCATGAAGTTGACATTGAAGAAGTGAAGGTACTTGCTTTTTTGATGTCTATCAAGACCGCCCTATTGGGTGTTCCGTTTGGTGGAGCAAAAGGGGGTATTGAAGTTGACATATCGGAATTGAGCATGGGAGAAAAAGAGCGTTTGACTCGCGGATTTGTGCGAGCGTCACGGAATTTTATAGGTCCGATGACAGATATACCCGCTCCGGATATGGGAACTGATGAGCAAGTGATGGCATGGTTTGCGGACGAATATGCCAAGATAACCGGATCTTGGCAGCCCGGGGTCGTTACCGGAAAACCCGTTATGTTGGGCGGGTCTGCGGGCAGAGTGATTGCAACCGGGTTGGGAGCAGCTTTTATTTTGCGGGAATATTTGAAGAGCGAGAATAAAGACGATTTTTCGAATATTACCGTTGCCGTGCAGGGTATGGGCAATGCGGGGGGCAATGTTGCCAAAATTTTGCATGAATGGGGTTTCAAAATAGTTGCCATAAGTGACAGATATTGCGGAATATATAACGAGGACGGATTGAATCCGCAAGAAGTGGCGGAATTCAAAGAGAATAATGATGCCAACACATGCGCAGGGTGTGAATGTGGAGTTGAAATTTCAAATGAAGAGTTGTTGTCTTTACCTGTTGATGTGTTGATACCTGCGGCGGTCAATGATGTTATAACCGCAAGCAATGTGGAAAACATAAAAGCAAGAATTATTTTGGAAGTCGCAAATGCTCCCGTAACGCGTGATGCGGATATTGTTTTGAGAAAGTCAGGCAAGGTTATCCTGCCGGATATTTTGGTAAATGCGGGAGGTGTGGTTGTTAGTTATTTTGAGTGGGTGCAAAATTCAATAAATGAGTATTGGACCGAAAGCAGGGTTGTGGAAAATTTGGAAAAAAAGATGATTACCGCATTTAAACATGTTCACGAAGCGTGCATGACCGATAATGATGGCAATATGCGCAAAGTCGCATACAAACTCGCAATACGCAAGATCTTAAATGCGGAGAAGTTGAGAGGGAACTTATAGGCCGCATGATTGAGTGTTATATAACGCGCAACACTTTTATAAGTTGTAGGTATTTTATTAGGAGTTATAATATACCCGAATTATAGATAAAATTTAGTTAAAACATATATGCCGACACAAAATCAACAACAAGAAAGTATTTTGGAAAAGTTTGGAACGGATTTTACCGCGCTTGCGAAAGAAGGTAAATTGGATCCCGTAATAGGAAGGGACGAAGAAGTTAGAAGAGTTATGCAAGTGCTTGCGCGCAGACGCAAGAACAATCCCGTATTGATAGGCGAACCCGGCGTCGGTAAAACCGCGATTGTGGAGGGT
>WFWP01000079.1 GCA_015491055.1 Patescibacteria group bacterium
ATATATTACATGCGCATCATAATAATACTTTTCGCAATTTTTTCCAAAAATCATAATCACCATCCACTCTTAAATGGATAATTCCTCCAATTGTTTGTTAACGTTTGTAATCTCTTTGCTCAATTCTATCACTTTCTTTTCATCGTCCGCCTCCTCGGCAAGCCTTAATTCATACACCAACGAATTCCTTTTATCATTCAAAACACCTCGTTTTAATCGCGCAATTTGTTCTTCAACAATTTTTTTAATACACACCTCCGTGGAACACATACTCTCAATTTGCAGAATGGCTTCTTCATTTATATCACTTAATGTTTTCTTGTATTTATCTTCTCCCACAATGTCCACAATATTTCGTTCAAGTTCGCTAATGTCAAATAAACGGTTCTTTGCATCTCGTTGCCAAACTATTATTGATGATAGAATAAATAAAGCGTTCGCCTTTTTTCCGTAATCCGCAGTATGCGCAATATCAACCCTCTCTTCATTTTCATGATCGCGCAAATCTTTGATATTTGAAACAGACAACAAAATTGAAGATTCTGACAATCCCGTTTTTCTGGCAATCACTTTTGCAAAATGTTCTTGCTCCATCACACTGCTTATTTGCGCCACGAACGGCAGTACTTTTTTCTCAACATTTTTTTTGAATAAACGACTTCCTTCATCGGATTTTGTATTAAATTTCAAAGAGTAGACATGCAATAAAAACTCTATCACATGTTTTGCGTTTTTGATTATACCAACCCAAATCTCCTTGCCATTCTCCTTTTTCAAAATATCGGCCGGATCCTCACCTTCGGGCAAGATCGCAACCTTTACATCAAAACCGCGCGGTAACGCAACAGATGCGCTTCTGCTCACCGCTTTCAAACCCGCGTCATCGGCATCAAGAGCCAAAACCATATTTTTACTCATACGAGAGATAATATCGCAATGTTCATGTGTAAACGCGGTGCCGGAAATGGCAACCGTATTGGTATATCCGGCCTGATGAGACGCGATCAAGTCCATTTGACCCTCAACAAAAATCACAAAATCATTCTTTCTGATTGAATGCTTGGCAAAATCATATCCGTACAAAACTTTTGATTTGGAATACAGTACGGTCTCCGGAGAATTTATGTATTTTGCGGTCTTTTCATCCTTTTTGTCAAAAATCCTACCGGAAAATGCAATAGTCCTCCCCGCGGAGTCTCTTATGGGAAACATAATTCGCGACCTGAACCGATCGTAATACCTTTTGTTTCCCTTGATTATCAAGCCTGTCTTCTCAATTATGTCTCTGTCAAATCCCATGTCGACAAGCGTATTTTCGATATAATGCCAGTCATCGGGCGCAAATCCGATTTTAAATCTTGAAATAGTATCAGCAGTAAGTCCTCTTGATTTTAAATAATCAATAGCCCTTTCATTTGCAAATAAATTCTTAAAATATGCATTCGCGGCGTGTTCCATTACGGAAAACATTTTATCTTTTTCATCTTTTTCCTTGCGGCGCATTGAAGAATTTTCATATTTGAGCTGAACACCGGTCTTTTCCGCCAATATTTTCAAGGCGCCCTTAAAATCAACTCCCTCCATTTTTTCCACAAAGGTAAAAATATCGCCGTGTTCACCGCAACCGAAACAGTGATAACTCTGCCTGGAAGAAGAAACAACAAAAGACGGAGTTCTCTCGGAATGAAACGGGCAAAGCGCTTTCATCGCGGATCCCGCGCGCTTCAAAGTGACATATTGGGACACCAAATCCACAATATCCATTCTTTCCTTAATTTGCTCAACCGTACTTGACATAAAATCAAGACCTAAATCTACGGTAACCTTTCGCCTGATTATATCACGAAAGCCAAATCTCAAACAAAAAACAAAGCCTGCAAATCGTCATCGTGTAGAAAAACACGCGCCAAAACCGACAAGCATCACCGCTTGCTCCATTGAGGTGCCCTGCGCGCTTTTTTAAGTCCAAATTTCTTCCGCTCAACTGAACGAGCATCTCTTTTCAAGAATCCCCGCTTTTTCAAATATGTTCTCAACTTATCATCATATTTAACCAAAGCGCGAGCTATGCCGTGCCTCAATGCTTGAGCTTGCGCAGATATACCGCCCCCTTTTATAATTGAGGTAACTTCAAATTTAAGATCAGGAGCATCATCGCCTGTCTTGAAAACATCCAATACAAGATCCCTCAAATACTCGGTCGGAAAATAGTCTTCAAATTTCTTTTTAATCATCTTGCCATCAACATTTTGAAGGATGGTAATTTTGGTCTTATTCGCCGAAACTATACGAGTGCGAGCCCTCGCGGTTTTTCGTCTACCAACAGCCTCAATGTATGAATCTTTCGCCATAAAAAACAAAACGGATTTAATTTATTTGATAATCAAATTCTTCATTCTCAATTTACGCAACTTGTTTGCAGGCAACATACCGTAAACAGCCATCTTCAATACCTCTTTCGCCCCTTTTGATTTTACAACATCTTTCATCTTAAACACCTTCCTTCCTCCGGGATACCCGGAATATCTCTGGTACTCTTTTTCATTCAACTTTTTGTCACCAAAATCAATATCATCAACTCCCTCCACAACAACACTGACATTTGCCACTTTATTGGGAGCATAATCCGGACTGTCTTTCCCCATCAATTTAATCGCTATATCGGAAGCGACCCTTCCCAATTTCTTGCGAGACGCATATATATTATGTTGTATTTTTTGTTCTTTGGTCATGATAAGCATTATTTAACAAACTCTATTCTCGCATGATCACGTGTATCTTTCGCAAACTTGCTCAACTTGGTAATCCTGGTATACCCTCCGGGGCGATCCTTATATTCCTTTGCCCAAACATTATGCAACTTCTCACTTGCTTCCATATCATTTCCCAAACGACCGGCCACAACTCTCCTGCTGGCGACCGTATCTTTTTTGGCAAGTGTAACCAATTTCTCAATAATCGGACGCAATGCCTTGGCTTTTGCAAGAGTTGTGTCAATGGATCCTTCCATAACCAAAGCACGCGCCAAAGATCTCATCAAGGCAACTCTCACCTTGCGCACTCTTCCGAATTTTTTGTTTTTGTCGTGATGCCTCATATTTCAAAACCCTTAATTACATACCATATTTACATCATGAACGCAATGCCACGCCGCGATCCGCCAACGCTTTTTTTATTTCCTGCAATCCCTTTTGTCCAAATCCCGGTATGCTCAACAAATCTTCTTCTTTCTTGCGAACAAGACCTCCCACCGTGCGTATTCCTGCGCCGCTTATGGCATCGGCTACTCTCGATGACAATCCCAACTCTTCAACTCGTATTTTCAACACATCCGACATATCTTCTTTTTCATCTTTAACACCGGTGTCGGATGATCTTGCGGCATTGTCGTTTGCGCCCTCAATATTGTTGTCTGGCATATTCGCACCATCCTCATCTTTAAATCCTATAATAGCTTTTAACTGCTGAATCATTATACTTATTGATTTTTCAAGAGCTTCTCGCGCGGTTAAAGTTCCATCTGTCTCTATAAAAATCCTCAACCTGTTGTAATCCGTCCTGTCCCCAACACGCATATTTTCAACTTCATAATTCACCCTTCGTATTGGAGAAAATGAAGCGTCAAGTGTGATGGAACCTATTTCAACCTTGTCTTTTTGCAAAACCTCTTTAGGTACATAACCCAGACCCCGCTCTATGACAAATTCCATGTCCAGACTCGCCTTGCCCGTTATCTCCGCTATATGCTGATCCGGGTTCAACACCTCAACTTGACCCGGCGCATCAATATCCGCCGCCGTAACGGTTTTGGGACCTTTTACCGATAATTTCAACCTTTGAGGGTCGGAAGAATCCATCTTGAATCGGACTTTTTTCAAATTCAAAAGAATTCGTATAACATCCTCTTTTATACCGTCTATTGTCGAAAACTCGTGACTGACACCATCAATTTTAACGGAAGTGACTGCAATACCCGGCAAAGATGACAATATGACTCGCCTCAACGAATTTCCTATGGTGTGACCGTAACCGGGATAAAACCCGTCTATCTCATATATTCCACGATCATCACTTTCTTCAATAACTCGCGGTTTCGTTGGTAGTGATACTTGATAGTCTGACATGATGGATATTATTTAATCAAACTTATAATGTTAATTGCGCAAATTATATACTTATATTATCTTTATCTGGAATAAAACTCAAACACCGCGTGATAATCAAACAATACCGACCCGGGTTCATAAACGGGCGCCTTCTTCACCGTTATACTCATTTTCTTTACATCAACATCCATCCAACTTGGAACATCACCTCCCTTTTCCAGGTTGGCAAACACCGGCTTTTGTTTGCTTCTTTCTCTAACAGAAACAACATCTCCTTCTTTAACCGCATATGAAGGAACTTTCAAACGCCTGCCATTAACATCTATATGTCCGTGCGCCACCAACTGCCTTGCCATGCGACGAGTCTTTGCAAATCCGGCTCTGTAAACCACATTATCCAAACGCATCTCCAAAGAAGCATGTATCGCTTCAACGGAATTATCCGCATGAACCGAATTTGCGACATATCTGCGCAATTGCTTCTCGGTTATCCCATATGAAAACCTCACCTTTTGTTTTTCAAGCAACTGTTTACCATAGTCGGACACCTTGGCAAAACGCTTATTGTTTGCGGATTTTCTGGATTGAGACAAGTTAAACTTTTGAGTCTGACATTTGTCAAACACTCCACTGCCCAATCTTCTGCATATTTTATATTTTGGTCCGATTTTCATACCTTTTAAATAACTGAATAAATAATAACTGAAAACGATTATACCCTTCTCGGCTTGGGTGGACGCGGTCCATTGTGAGGTACCGGGGTTTCATCCCTTATTTCCGTCAACTGAATACCGGTGCCGACAAAAGCGCGCAATGCCGACTCCCTTCCGGACCCGACACCTTTTATCACCGCGCAAACTTCTTTTATACCCATCATTTTGGCTTTTTCCCCCACAACCTCTCCAACTTGAGCCGCGGCAAACGGTGTGCTTTTCTTCGCACCTGAGAAACCGAGAGATCCGGAACTGGACCATGCAACCGCATTTCCATTTTTATCTGTCAGCGTAACCTTTGTATTGTTATATGTGGCCTGCACATACAAAACCCCCTCCGACAACTTTCTTTTGCTTACCTTGGAAAGAGCGCGAGCTTTCAAGCCCTTGCTCATTACACTGCCTTTCTTTTTTACTATCCTTTTCTTTCCCATACCACTTAAAATTAACTACTTCTTCTCAACTTTCACCCTACCGCTCGTCATGGTCTTCCTCGGTTTATGCATGGCATAAATACCGTTCGGTACGGTGCGATTATTTGTTTGCGTATTTTGCCCCCTGACCTTCGCATGGCGACTGTGTCTGTCTCCACGCCTGCAACCTATATCTTTCAGTCTTTTTATATTTGCGGCAACTTCTCTTTTTAAGTCACCCTCTATCGTGTAACTCTCGACTTCTTTGCGAAGTTTCGCTTCAGTGTCCGCATCTATATCGCCGGGCCTGACACCTCTGTCAATTCCCAATTTATCAAGAATCGCCTGAGCGCGACTTAAACCTATGCCATATATGGCGGTAAGACCGTATTCCAATCTCTTATTATTTGGTATTGTTATTCCAGCAATTCTCATAACTCAATCTTACACATTACCGACTAATATCACCCTTGCCTTTGTTTATGACGAGGATTCACTTTGCAGATATTGTAAAGATATTTTCCCCTTCTTACAAGTTTACAATCTCTGCAAATTGTTTTAACTGACGATTTGACTTTCATATTTTATGCAAAATTAAATACCAACTCCAAAACAAAATAATTATCATTTGTTTACTCTGTGAGTTATGCGCGCTTTTCCTCCGTAAGGATCCATAACCATCAACACCGTATCACCCACCAGAACGCGAATGCGGAACTTTCTCATCTTGCCCGATAGATACCCTATCACTTCCTCGCCCGTATCCTTAACGGACACTCGAAACATTGCATTTGGTAACATTTCAGTCACCACACCTTCCGTCAATTCTTGTTCTTTTTTTACCACAACCTATTTACCGTTATTCGCAACCGGCGCCGTAAGAAAGTCCTACACGGTACCTTCCAACATGCGCAACGCGAATTGTGCCAAATACTAACATTTAACAAATAAAAGTCAAATCTTTACATGCTCTTTTTACGATACCTTTCTTTTATGTATACCAACAGCGGACTTGCCAAAAATATACTTGAATAAGTGCCCGCCATAACTCCCGCAATAAGTGTCAAAGCGAAATTTTTGGTGACCTCCGGACCCAAGAAATATAATGCCAACAACATAATTAAAGTTGTCAATGAGGTATTTATCGATCTTACGATTGTGTCATCCAACGCTTTTCCAACAGTATCTTCAAAGTTCTCGTTTTTAACCCCCAAACGCACATTGTTCTTCAATCTTTCTCTTATTCTGTCAAACACAACTATGGTGTCGTTAACCGAATAACCCAAAATCGCCAACAAAGCCATAACAAACAATACACCCACTTCCGCCCCCCATAAATATCCCATAATGGCAAAAATGCCCACGGGAATTAAAATATCATGAATTAATGCCAAAATCGCCACGATTCCAAAAATCCAAGATGAAACACCGTGATTATCCCTTGTGATCTTCACTATACCTTCGGGAGTCTCTTCTCGTTTAACTATCTCGGGACGGAAGGCGAATGCTACAAATAACACTATGGCCGTCACAACCAACAAAATCGCCCAGACCGCTTTCCTCTTTAACTCATTTCCTATAATCGGGCCCACTTCGCTGAAACCTCCGACACTCGCGTCGGCACCCTCCAATATGGAGAACAATCTTTCTCTTTGATCCGAATCAATGGCTTTAGTTCTCAATACGAAGTTATTATTTCCGGAATTTCTCAATGAATACTCGCCGAGACTCAAATTATCCAGTTCTTTGATCAAAGAATCTTTTACACATTCTTCGCGCTCACATGAAAACTCAATGAGCGCGCCTCCGGTAAAATCAATACTCAATTTCAACCCAAAAACCGATACGGCGCCGATTGAAAACAAAATCGTCAATATCGTGATACCGAAAAAAATGCTCTTATGCTTTATTATTTTCATAATCCACTTCTTATTCCGTTGCCGAATAATATTCTTATAAAACCTTTGTTTTCATAATCACCTATAGAAAACAATAGAAGGCGGGTAATTACAATAGCCGTAAACATGGATACAATCACGCCCATGCCGAAAACAAGGGCAAACCCTTTAAGTAAACTGGTTCCAAACCAAAACAATATTATTGCGGTAATCACACTGGACAAATTACCATCTCGTATTGACGGCCACGCTCTTTTGAATGCCATCTCCAAAGCGTTATGCGTCCATGCGCCTTTTTCTCTCAACTCTTCTTTCAATCTTTCAAATATAAGCACATTTGCGTCAACCGCCAATCCGATTGAAAGTATGAACCCTGCGATTCCCGCGGCGGTAAGGGTGACCGGCAAGAGTTTGAATATGGCGAGCATAATCGCTATGTAAATTCCCAAAGATATAACAGCCACCAATCCGGGCAATCTATACCAAACCGCCAAAAACAAAGCTACAAAAAACAGACCCCAAACCCCCGCACTAACACCTCTGTCAACCGCATCGGCACCCAAACTTGCGCCTATTGTTTGGGCTGAAAGCAATTCTATACTCACCGGCAATGCTCCGTAATTCAAATTGCGTACCAATTCGCGGGCTTCGTCCGGAGTAAATCCTCCGCTAACCATGGCCCGCCCCCCGGGTATTTCCTCTCGTATAACCGGAGTACTTATGGGAATACCGTCCAAAAAAATTCCCATCACCTTTCCAACATTGTCTTTTGTAAGTTTTGCAAACAAATCCCCGCCTTCTTTGTTAAACTGCAAAATAACCACGGGCTCATTTGACAATCCTCCCGATGATCCGAATTCAAGAGTGGCCCTTTTTAGGTATTTGCCCGTCAACCCCGTGTACTCCCATTCGGTAACATTTTTCCCCTCGTCTCCCGTGACAATATTCTCCATTTTAAATTCCAATACGGGGGTCTTGCCTATCATGTCAATCGCATCTTGAGTATCGCTTACACCCGGCAATTCAACTATCAATCTATCTTGCCCTCCGGCTCTCTGAACTTGAATCAACGGTTCCGCCACGCCAAACACATTCACCCTTCTTTCTATTACGTCACGCAACGCGGTCATCGAGTCTCTTCTCTCGGATTTTGGTATGGATTCAGTATTTGCTTTATATAAAAGTAGTGTGCCTCCGGATAAATCAAGCCCGAGCTTGAAGGGGTAACTCCCAAATTGTTCGTCGCCTTTGGGTATTTCACTGTCATACACAAACCACCCCGTAAAAAGTCCCATCAACAACAAAACCAATGCGATCAACCTATTTTTCATCATATGAAAGATTTAATTTATATCGTGCAACACAGTATATATGCAAAAACACAAAACACAATCATCGCTTCATATCATGCTGTAACATGTTGAAACAATGCTTATTCCATATTCGTTTCCATTCATAAACCGCTATTGCCGCAGATACGGCAACATTGAGAGATTCAACCCCGTTTTCCATGGGAATGTGTGCCACGAAATCGCAATTGCGCTTTACGAGTTCGCTTATGCCCGACCCTTCGGATCCCAAAACCAAAACGGACATATTGTCAAAATCGCAATCCCATATATTCTGATTTGTCGCATTATTATTACTCGTATTATCCATATCAATGCCGTAAATCCAAAATCCCATCTTTTTTAATTTACCCAATGTATCAACCAAATTGGACACTTGTATTACGGGCGCCTTGGCAACGGTTCCGGCGGAAGTTTTAAAAACTGTCGCGTTAACCGGAACTTGGCGCGCATTTGCCACAAATATCCCGCTCGCGCCGGCCGCGCACGCGGAACGAACAATGGCGCCGAAATTCCCGGGATCCTCAATTCTGTCCAGCACCAAAACAAGTTTGCATTTATCACCGTTGCTCATTACCGTTTTTTTCCATTCATCAAAATTCAAATATGCAAATCCCTTCAATTTGGCGACAACACCCTGAGTATTGGAATCTGCAATGGCAAACTTTTCAATATACCGCAATGACATTCGTTTCACCGGTACTCGCGCCATGCGCGCCAATCTCATTACATTCTTTATGCGAATATTGTTATGCGATAACTCATCTAAAAACACTTCCAACACATCTCCGGGTTTTGCTTTCAATACCTCAATCACG
>WFWP01000080.1 GCA_015491055.1 Patescibacteria group bacterium
AATCCGATTACGATTGCATTGTCAACCGAAATGGCGGTTTTTATATCGTCTTCACTGATAACTCCGATATTTTGTTTTAAGACTCGTATTGACAGATAATCGTTTTCCATTTTATCAAATTCGTGAATTATGGCTTCCGATGATCCCACAGTGTCCGTTTTAAGTATTATCGGCATTATAAATTTATCTTCTTGTTCTTGAACTCCGTGAAAAACACTTTTTTTCCTATTGGACGAGCGCGCAAGTGTGGCGTCTTTTTTGTTTGTGAATGTTGTGAATACCGATCCGACATCGGGCAAATCATCAAATCCCGCCAACAAAACGGGCGAGGAGAATGACGCGCCATCAATTGATTTTCCCGAAAAATCCTCCATGATTCTCACCGGCGCCATAGCCGTGCCTGCAACTATGTAATCTCCTTTGCGTATGGTTCCGTCTTTTATTATCAATGTGGCGGATATGCCTCTTTTGTTGTCTCTGTGACTTTCTATCACAACCCCGGAACCTCTTTTTTCCGTGTCTCCGGACAATTCTTCCATTTCAGCCACCAAAAGCACCGTGTCCAGCAGTTCATCTATGCCTTCTCCCGTTTTTGCGGATACCGACACCGCGGGAACATCTCCTCCCATTCCTTCTATGTAGATCCCATTTTCAATAAGAGAATTCTTTGTTTTTTGAATATCGGCATTTGGCAGATCTATTTTATTTATCGCGATGATGTATGGTATTTTCGCATCTTGAATGGAAGATAGCGCTTCAAGTGTTTGAGCTTTAACCCCGTCTTCCGCGCTGACTACAAGTATTGCGATATCCGCAACTTTCGCTCCTCTTGCTCGCATCTGTGAAAATGCCGCATGCCCGGGTGTGTCTATAAATGTGATCTTTTTATCAGTGCCTTCGTGTTTTTTTGTTATTTCGTAAGCGTTTATATGTTGAGTTATTCCTCCGGCTTCGTTTTCAACAACATTGCTGTTGCGAATATAATCCAAAAGCGCGGATTTGCCGTGATCCACATGACCCATTATAACTATTACCGGAGGTCTTTGAGTTTGCATATTTTGTTTGATTACGATTGATGAAACATATCACAAAAATCATTGCTTGTACACAGATATCGTTGTAGAATGACGGGGTTATAATTTTGTTGCAAATATGAGTTTCTTCACACCGAGATTGGGAATAGATTTGGGGACCACTTACATATTGGTGTACGTGCCGAACAAAGGGGTCGTATTGAGAGAGCCGTCGGTTGTGGCGGTAAGTGATGATAATAAGATACTCGCAGTCGGAAATGAAGCAAAAGAAATGGTTGGGCGAACACCGGATGACATAACCGCATACAGACCGATGAAAGATGGTGTTGTAGCGGATTATCATGTTACCGAGGCGATGCTTCGTTATTATATAAACAAAGCATTGGGTAAATTTAATATCTTCAAACCGGATGTAATGATAAGCGTTCCGGCGGGAGTCACAAGCGCGGAAAGAAGGGCGGTGGTTGAGGCGGCGGTAAAGGCGGGCGCAAAGACGGCGCAGGTGGTAAAAGAACCGATCCTTGCCGCAATAGGGGCGGGGATTCCGATACACGAACCGCGAGGGCATATGATAGTTGATATAGGAGGAGGAACGACGGATGTTGCGGTTATTTCTCTTGGGGGGATTGTTGTCAGCAAAAGCGTTAAAGTCGCAGGCAACAAATTGCAACATTCAATAATTGATTACATAAAAAAAGAATATAATTTGGTGATAGGAGATAAAATGGCGGAGGAAATCAAAATAAATATAGGATCCGCAATACCCATGGAAGAAAGCGAAGAATTAAGCATGGTTGTCAAAGGGAGAGATAATTTGACCGGATTGCCCCGCTCCATTGAATTAAAAACGAACGAAGTGGTAAAAGCGATAAGGCATGATTTGAGAGAGATGGTACAGGCGATAAAAGATGTTTTGCAGGAAACACCGCCGGAATTAAGCGCGGACATTATAGACAACGGTATAATAATGAGCGGAGGATCCAGTATGTTGATGAATTTGCAAGAACTGGTGTATCGTAGAACGGGTGTTAAAGCGAGATTGGCGGATGACGCTCTTTATTGCGTGGCAAAAGGTACGGGGCAAGCTTTGGCGCATTTGGATGCTTACAAAAAAGCGGTTGTCGCGAAAAAATAGGTTTTGAGCATGCGTATTAAAAATTTGCACAGGAAAGATTTACATCATGCGTATTTAATAAGGGGAAGACCTTGTTGTTTTAATGAAGTAAAGAATGATATAGAGGCCGTTTTCGGTATATGCCTTAAAGGCAACCCCAATGTATTTTCAAAAGAATTTTCAAAGATAAGCGCCGATGATGCGAGAGAGATTGTAAAATTCTCCGACATTTCCGTTTTGGGGGTTGATACCGTTAAAATAATCCTTGTTTATTTTGATATGATTACGGTTGAAGCTCAAAACATTTTGCTGAAAACTTTGGAAGAACCCGGTGACAGAACTTACATATTCGCGGTGACACCCAATATGGATACATTGTTGCCCACCGTTTTGTCCAGATGTGTAAGTGTTGAATTTCAGACATATAAACAAGGCAATAAGCATCATGAGGATGTCGCGTCTGAATTTGTAAACGCCTCAATCAAAGACAGAATTAAAATTATAGACAAAATCAACAGGGAGAAGGACGGCGCAAAAAAGAAAGCGCGTTTTTTGGAAATACTTGATGATGTGGAGACGCATCTTCGTTGCAACAATTTGAAAGAATCCGCGGAAATGCGTACACTGAAAATAAAATCGGTGCTAAACGCCAAGCGTTATATGCACAGCAAAGGCGCAATGAGTAAAATGCTTATGGAAAGCGTGGCTCTTGTGATATAATTTCGGTTCATGGAGTTGGAAATGCGCGTTATGCATTATTTTACAAATTTAAGATTGTTTGTTTATGGTTGATTTTGCAAACTTGGAAGACAAATTATCAAAAATACAAGCGTGGTTATCCAATGAGTTTTCGGGTATTCGCGCGGGCAGGGCGACACCCGCTTTGATTGAAAACGTAATGGTTGAAGCGTACGGTGTTCGTTCTCCATTGAAATCGCTTTCCAATATAGGGGTTGATGATGCTCGCACTTTGCGAGTGAGCCCTTATGATGCCGGGCGAACGAAAGAAATTGAAAAAGCCATCAATGATGCCGATTTGGGAGTAAGCGTGCAAGTGAACGGAAGCGATATCAGAGTGATATTTCCGGAACTTACCGGCGAGAGACGAGAGGAATTGCTTAAAATGGCGAAGTCAAAATTGGAAGAAGCCCGTGTCAGGGCGCGTGTTGCGAGAGATGAAACGAAGAAGGGAATTTTGTTGTCTGAAAAAAACGGAGAGATAAGCGAAGATGAGATGAAGTCCGCATTGGAAAAGATGCAAGACATTGTTGATGAAGCCAACAAGCGTTTTGATGAAATGTTTGACGCAAAGAAAGATGAAATTGCCAATTGAGAGTTAACGTTGTGATTTATGAGTGTTGCGTTGTTTTTAATTATATTGATTGCGTTGATTGTGGTGCATGAATTGGGACACTTTCTTGCGGCGAGATTTTTCGGTATAAAGGTGGAAGAATTTGGAATAGGATATCCTCCGCGAGCATTGAGGATGGGAAAGATCGGAGATACAGTGTTTACCTTGAATTGGTTGCCATTTGGCGGATTTGTCAAAATATTCGGTGAAGGTTTGGGAGAAGAAATATCCGATGCTTACAAAAAAATTGCGCTTGTGACACAATCTTGGTGGAAACAATCCATTGTTTTTGTTGCGGGTGTGGTATTCAACTGGATATTTGCATTTGTGTTGTTTGTCGTTACATTTTTATTGGGCACCCCGATGGTTATTGAAGAGGGTGATATGGGAAGCGATTTTGACATATCCAATGTTTACCTTGTCGTTAGTGATGTTTTGCCTGGAACTCCGGCGCATATTGCAGGTATAAAACCCGGAGACAAAATAGTGTCATTGGTTGCCGGAGATGTTTTCTTGGATAATCCATTACCCTCTCAGGTTGCGGATTTTTTGTCGTATAATGCGGGAAATGCCGTAAATGTCTTTTATAAAAGAAACATAGCGGGGCGAGAGACACCCATGAACGTTGAACTCGTTCCGAGTCACGGTGTTTTGGCATCGGATCAAAACAGGCCTGCCATAGGAATAGAGATGGTTTTAATCACGGAAGGGAAGTTGGGTATATTGGATGCCGTTAAGAAAGGAGCGGAAAAGACATACATTGCTACAATCGCAATAGCCAAAGGGTCGTGGGAATTTATAAAATCCGCCCTTGTCGGTAAAGCCGATTGGCAAAATGTTGCGGGTCCCGTGGGAATTGCCGGCATGGTTGGCGATGCGGCAAGTGTAAGTTTGACCCATTTGTTAACCTTTACGGCGATGATATCAATAAATTTGGCGATTATAAATTTGTTGCCCATACCGGCGCTTGATGGTGGAAGATTATTGTTTGTGTTGATTGAGGGAGCTACGGGAAGGAAGATAAATTACAGAAT
>WFWP01000081.1 GCA_015491055.1 Patescibacteria group bacterium
ATTAGTTTTTAACGGTAATATTTATGAAGAATATGAATAAAATCGCTTTGACGGTACCTGCGCTTGTTTTGGCAGTTTTTGTGGCTTCTTTTGCCATTGTATATGCAGATGTCGATTCTGATGATGACATGCGACGCGGTATGATGAACTCCATGATGAATAGGGGTTCAATGATGGATATGGATTCGGACGGCGACATGGATATGATGAGTGACGATGATGAATACGATATGGATGATGATATTGACAATGATGATATTGATAATGATGATCGAGATCATGATGAGTATACATATCGTGAAAGGAGCGATAAACCTATGGATGGAATGTATTCCGGTGATGACGGAGTGAGGTTTTTCTCAGGCATGAGGAGTAAAATGAAAGATCATTTTGAGGCGGAAGCTAAGCGTGGAGAAACCGAAGCGGAAATTAAAATTTCGGTGATGGATAACGGTGAATTTGCATACAAATTTGAGGTGGAGAATATTGAAAATATGACCGCGGCTCACTTGCATTTGGGTAAAAGCGGGGAGACCGGACCTGCGGTTCTAACAATTTTGAGTGGTGAGAATATTACCGTTACCGGTGAGCGTGATTATGAGACGATGTCAAAGTTTTCCGTTAATGATTTGAACGGGGTGCAAGATGCCGATGAATTTATAAATTTGATGAGGGACGGCAAGATTTATCTCAATGTTCACACGCAAAAAAATCCGGCGGGAGAAGTCAGGGGACAAATTTTTGAGAAAGATTATCGTAAACGGATGATGAGGAAAGAAGACCATCAAAATGGGTTCATGAATGAAGAAGAGGATAGGCGCGAAGATGATGACCGTGATATTGCGCGCAAATCACAGAGAGTTATGCAGAATGGCGATATTGAAGAGAAGAGAGAATTGATAAGGGAATTGCGCGAGATGTTGTTACAATTATTGCAATCATTGTTACAACAATTGAAATTGAACGCATAGTGATGAGTTGATGTCATTTTGCAATCGTATTGAAAACAAGCGCCGCAAGGCGCTTGTTTTGCGTTGAATAGAGACCATTAGAAATTTGACAAGTATATTTTTATATGGTAGTATATCGGACACAGTGTATGTTTGGAATGTTATTTTATGTTTTTGAGCGTGAATAATTGTTTTATATGAATAATCAAAGATACAATCAAGAAGGTACCGGAATTGCAATGAACATTTTTGCGGTTTTGGGGTTTGTAGCCATATTGATAGCCGGGCTTTGGGCAACGATACAACTTGTAAAACAAGTGTCCCGTTTGTCGTTTGAGTTTGGCAAGGCAAACATAATTTTATCAAGTTTCAGTGAAGATGATATATTGAAAATTGTTGAAAAGGACATTGAGACGCGCGCAGGCGAGAATGTGGTGATTAAATGGGATATAAATAAAGGCAAATTTTCAGGGTCTGAAAATACGGAATTTACATTTACTTATGTGTGCAATCCGGGTATTTACTTGAAAATGAAAGAGAACGAAGATCCCGTGTCATATAAAGCTATACCGTGCAATTCTCCCATTAGACTGAATGCGGAAGATAAAGAACTGGACATCATGCCGGTTATTCAGAACGATTATAAAGAGAGGACTGTTACATATTCTCTTTCATACAATAAAGAAGATGCGGGCGATACATATGAAGCAATCGGCACCATAATCGTTCAGCGTCCAACAGTTGCAAAAGAAGATGTAAACGGAAGTCCCAAACAAGAACGAGCGCGCGTGTTTGACGCGGTTGACTCCGGATCTTTGACGCAAAATTATTCACTCGAAAAGGTTGCCGGCGACAAATATGTAAGAAGAAATTATTCCAAAAAGAGCGATGCCGTAAAATCCAAAAAGGTTTCGCGCCCTAATAATGTCAGATACAGCAATCCAAACGGTATGCCGGATTTGGCCGTGAAAATATTGAATGTGGAGTATTTGACCGACGATAAACTCTCTGTAAGGTTTGAAGTTTTCAACAAAGGCACAAAAGTCGCGAGCGCATGGACTTTTACGGCAGAATTGCCGACCGATCCTTCATATACATATGTATCCGAAGCTCAACCTGATCTGTACGCCGGAGAAAGGGCTGAAATGATGCTTGTATTTGACAGAGCAAAATCCGGAAGGGTGACCATAACGGTTGATAAAAGCGATGATATAAAAGAGTCTCTTGAAAGCAATAACTTCCATTATGCCGAAATTGCGCGAAAGAAATAAGGGTACGGTTTTGCGCAAAGTTGTTCAATGTGACTTTTGCATTTGTTGTGTCAACCGGTTGTCATATTTGTAATTATGTCGGTTATTTGGTACCTTTTATCCAATGAAAAGCGCGATTAAAGAACGAAAGTCCGACACCTTTTTGTATATTGTTATCACGGCTTGGGTTTTTGTAATTTCATTATTTGTATTGAATTTTTTCGGATTTGTTCCGTATTATATTGATGGCACTCCGAGCAAAGAAGAATTGGCGCAATTGGAAAACAGCAAGAAAGAACAAGAAGAGAAACAAAAAGAAGAACAAAACAAACCCGAGGAGCAGAGAGTGGTTTTGCCCACCAGGATTATAATTCCGGCGGTCGGCATTGATGCGCCCGTGTCAAATCCGGATACCACGGATATAGACGCTTTGGACAGAGAATTGTTAAGAGCCGTTGTCCGATATCCCGGTTCCGGAACTCTTGGAATGGACGGAAACATGCTTATTTTCGGGCACTCAACCGGGTACAGAACCGTTCGCAATCAAATGTTCAAAGCGTTTAACGGTTTGCAAAATTTGGAAAAAGGCAACTTTATCAAATTGATAAATGGTGACACAGAATATCTTTATGTTGTAAATAAGTTAAGGCATGAAAAAGCGTCAAATGTAACCGTTGATTTTGTTACCGAACCCGGTGTGAAGCAACTTACTTTGTCAACTTGCGATAGTTTCGGCGCAAAAAGCGACAGGTGGATAGTAACCGCGGATTTTGTAGGCAGTTTTCCCGTTGAAGATATGGAGCAAACCGATGGCGATCAAAAAGGTGGCGAAAGCGGTAACGGTGATGAAATATAAATACGCGCTTATATGTGAGGGTTTAAGGAAGGAAAAAGTGTTGTAACCGTGCGGTTTTTTAGGTATAGCTTGCATGCAAATTATAAAAGTGTACATTTTTTACCGTAACGCAAATAAGTTATAATGGTCTTGTACCAATAAGATTTTTGATGATAAGGTTAATAAAATATAAACATGCAAGCGATTATTTTAGCGGCGGGTAAGGGAACGAGAATGCGACCGTTGACACATCATTTTCCAAAACCTTTGGCGCGTTTTACAGATGTGGACGGTGTGCGAAAAAGTCTCGTGGAACACAATTTGGAATTGCTGCCGAATCATGTAAATGAATTGATTTTTGTGGTGGGGTATATGAAAGATGCCGTAAAAAATTATTTTGGAGATGAATTTAACGGACGCAGTGTAAAATATGTGGAACAAGAACAACCTTTGGGAACGGCCCATGCGCTTTCACTGGTCAAACCGCTTATACGGGACAGGTTTTTGGTTATGATGGGCGATGATTTATATTGCAAAACCGATATTGATGCTATCGTTAACGATTTCGGAAACGCAATTTTGGTTAAAAAGATCAGAGGTAAATTCAGCGGAGGAAATGTAAAATTGGACCAATACGGAAATTTGAATGATATTGTTGAAGGGGTGCATGATGGCGGTTATGTAAACGCCGCATTGTATTCAATAACTCCCGAATATTTTCAATATAAAATGGTACCGATTAAAAACGGGACCGAATATGGTTTGCCCCAAACATTGGTTCAAATGTCAAAAGACTATCCCGTAAAAGTAATTGAATCAAGCTGGTGGCTGCAAATCACAAATATGGATGATATAAAGCGCGTGCCAAACTTGGTGAAAACAAAATTTAAGGCCGGGTGATTTGATTTTTTTTGAAAATTAATAATGATATAATATGGTGGGTAACTTTACACGCAATTCGCGACAATATCTATGTTACAGTTCAAAATCGCAAAACAATTTGTTTCGATGCGCGATTGCGCGCTTAAAATCGCAAGCGAATTTCTTGAATCCGGAAATTTTTTTATAAAAATTCATATTCGTTATAATGGTCTTGTACCTTAGTAATAATTATCGTACAAATGCAATATATAATTATAATAGTTTTACTTACCCTCTCCGCTTTGTTTTCCGGGCTTACCTTGGGTTTGATGAGCCTGTCCGCTCATGAATTGAAACGGAAAAGTGAACTTGGTGATGAGGATGCCAAAAAAGTGTACCCGTTGCGAAAAAGGGGTAATTTGTTGCTCACAACTCTTTTGGTGGGCAATGTATCTGTGAATGCGGCGTTATCCATCTTTCTCGGATCAATAACATCAGGTGTTTTGGCCGGGATTATAGCAACAATGCTTATTGTTGTGTTCGGTGAAATTATTCCGCAAGCGGTATTTTCTCGTTTTGCGCTTAAATTGGGAGCAAAAGCAACTCCCTTGGTTTCTTTTACAATGTATTTGTTGTATCCGGTTACTTTGCCAATCGCATGGCTGTTAAACAAGACATTGGGTGACGAGTTGCCGACGATTTATTCAAAACAGGAACTTGTAAAAATAGTGGAGGAACATGAAGACGCAAAAGAGAGTGATTTGGATCAAGACGAAGAAAGAATTATAAAAGGCGCATTGACATTTTCAGATAAAAAAGTGCGGGATATTATGACGCCGCATACCGTGGTCACCGCATTTGACGCGGAAGAAGAAGTTGATAACAG
>WFWP01000082.1 GCA_015491055.1 Patescibacteria group bacterium
CCATGGATAATGATATTTTGTTCCTTTTTTTGACGCTACAACCGCCCCCTTCAATTCAAACGATGGCTGAAATGACATGTTTTCATCATATAATATTTTTATTTCTTGTTTTTCATCTTGAAATGAAGAGAGTTTCCCCAACCCGAAAGAGGAAAATCCCGTAAGAATTATTATAATGATAATAAAAACCTCAAAAGGTGTGTTGATATACGAACGCTTGATTTTTGTTTGCAATTCTTTTATACTCATGCGGTGAATAATACCAAAATTGAAACAATAATTTAAGATAAAAATTTAAGGCAAAAGCATATGGCGCATAAAAAAGCTGGAGGTTCGGCGAAAAGTTTGAGAGATTCAAATCCCAAGTATTTGGGAGTTAAAATCTCTGACGGTCAAAAAGCGAAAAAAGGTCAAATAATAGTAAGGCAAAGAGGAACCAAAATTTTACCAGGCGCGAATGTCGGTATGGGAAGAGATCACACATTGTTTGCCCTTGTGGACGGTGTGGTGCGATTCAAGCGAGTTCGCAAAACGGCCTTTACGGGAAAAGTATCCAAAAGAAAGATGCTTGAAGTTATTGCTTCATGATGCGTATCACATTGGTGACCAAAGATAATGTGGATGTTTATTCATGATTTGCGTTCCGTGTTGCATCAGATAAATGTTTCTCTTATGGGAAATTTTTGGCATAACTCTTTGACTTGTCTTCGCACTTGTTTTATTTCAGTGTCGGTCTCCAATTTTGTTTTTAAATTTTTAAGGAATTTTTCTTTCGCGCTTTTCCCGGGAGGAAGTTTTTCGTCTCGCACAAGATTTACAATTTGAGCAATCCACTTACCTATTTTTTTCATTTCGGTAACTCCCATACCTCTCGTTGTTACGCTGGGCGTTCCCAATCTTATGCCACTTGGATAAAACGGAGTGCTCGGTTCATTCGGAATGGTGTTCTTGTTTACGGTTATACCCGCAAGATCAAGAGCGATTTCAACTATCGGCCCTCTACCTTTTCCGACTTTTACAAGTATCAAGTGATTTTCAGTACAGTCTCCAACCAAGCTTAAACCGCGCTTAATCAATTCACTTGCAAGAGCTTGCGCGTTCTTTACAACTTTCTTACCATATTTGCGAAATGCAGGTGTGTCGGCTTCCTTCAATGCAACCGCAATGCCTGCGGTAATATGATTGTGCGGTCCGCCTTGGCTACCCGGAATTATGGCCGCATTTATTTTATTTGCCAGTTCAGGATCTTTTCGCGCACCTTTATCTGTAACCATTATCATACCGCCCCTCGGTCCGCGCAATGTTTTATGTGTTGTCGTGGTTATTACATGCGCATAAGGAGAAGGACTTTCATGAACACCTGAAATAACCAGGCCCGCTATATGGGCAATATCTGCAACCAAATATGCGCCAACTTCGTCCGCTATTTTCGCAATTTTTTTGAACGGAAACGCTTTTGTATATGCCGTTGCTCCCACCCAGATTAGTCTCGGTTTGTGCTTGGTAATAAGATTGCGCAATGATGTAAAATCTATTTCTCCATTTTCTTTAACATGATACGGGATCGAATTGTACAATTTTCCGGTTACGGATTTTTTCCAACCGTGAGTTAAATGCCCTCCGTCAAACAAGTGCAAACCCATTATGGTGTCTCCCGGATTACAAATTGCCAAACAAACGGCGAAATTTGCGGGACTCCCGGAATATGGTTGCACATTTGCGTACGGAACATCAAATAATTTTTTCGCGCGTTCAATTGCCAGTGTCTCAATTTTATCAATACACTCATTGCCCCCATAATAACGCGCGCCCGGGTATCCTTCAGAATATTTATTCGTTAATACGGACCCCATCGCTTCCAATACGGCCTTGCTTACTATATTTTCAGAGGGAATCAATTCAAGGGTGTCTGATTGCCTCTTTTGTTCGCATCGAATCAAATAGTACAATTCCGGGTCTGAAGATTTGATGGCGGCATACCTTTGACGCAATACATTAGCTTTGTTTTTTTGTTTTTTTACAGTATTCATGGTAAGCAATTAATCGGTACGCAAAATAACATTACAACCCTTCGTAAATTATATAATAAGTGCAGGACCATTATAACGCATATGAATTTTTATAAAAGATTTCTCGGCTCAAGAAATCCGCTTGAAATTTTAAACGCGCGATCGTGTGATTGCAACGCTTTTCCTTCCTTAAACCCTTACTTAAAAATATTAAAGGGTTTAAGAAAGGGA
>WFWP01000083.1 GCA_015491055.1 Patescibacteria group bacterium
ATAAGAGACAGCAAATATTATTTGTATGATTTTGAGTTCAAAGAGTTTTAATGCCTGGGTAAATTTATTTGGAGGTCAAAGTTTTTTATGGAGACAGACAAATAACGGAGAACTCTTGCACTTTTCCGGTAAATTTCCGGGTGTTTTAAAATTGAGAGAAGATGAAATTATTTGCTATGATTTTTCCGGCAATGTTAAGGACTATTTTGGAGATGAAGACGACTATTTGTCAAGTTTGCGCAGACTTCGCATGATTGACGATATTATGGCGCGTGTAGTGTCGGATATTCAAGGTGTGAGAGTTTTAAAGCAAGATTTTGAAGAGGTTATATTCACATTCATCATATCCAGTAACAACAATTTACCTCGCATAAGAAACAGTGTTTTGCAGATTGCGAATAGGTTCGGTCGCAAGCATACAAAATATGGGGCTTGTCTTTATCCGGATGCGGAAGTCATTTCCGGTTTGAGTATAGATGAATTACGAGCATGCGGTGTTGGGTATAGGGCGGATTTTTTGATTGAGTCTGCAAAAATATATTTGCGAAACAAGAATTCGTTTGAGAACTTGCAAGAGGAGGCACTTGTGGAAGCCCTCAAAATTTTGCCCGGAGTGGGAGACAAAGTTGCGGATTGCATAGCGGTGTTCAGCGGTCGCGCCAATTCTTTTTCGCCTATTGATGTGTGGGCAAAACGCATTTTAAGAGAAGTGTATAATGTAGAATTCAGTCATTACTCGGATTACAGAAAATGGTGGCGAGGTAAATTCGGAAATGATGCGGCATTGGCCGGGCAGATTTTATTTGAGTATTTTCGCAACACTTCAAAAGCATGAACTGGCGCAAATGTTGTATGTTCAATTATCTTGATTTTGCAGAGAATTGCGTATTTTACGCACAGTTCGTTCAAATTCCGTATCTGTAAACTTGGGAGCGGTCTTATCCAAAAGAGGTTTGGAGGTTATGTCTTTTGAGTCTTTCATTGGCACGACATGCACATGAGTGTGAGGCACATCCCACCCGGATACAAAAAACCCAACTTGCGGAACATTGAATGTGGATTTGTAATTTTTTTTCAATTTATTTACCACCAGCATCATTGCGGCAAAATCATCATCGGGCATATTTTCCGAATAATCGTAATGTTTTTTTGGTATAACAAGGGTGTGACCTTCCCTGATCGGCACTATGTCCAAAAACGCGTATGTATATTCGTCTTCATACACTTTATGCGCCGGAATTTCGCCCGCAATTATTTTGCAGAATACACAATCTCTTGTTTTGTTATCATGACTCATAAGTGGTAGTATAGCATATCTATGGAGGAATATTCAAACATAGTTAGAACTTTGCTTGAAAAGCGCGGGATTTGCGACAAGAATGACATACATTCGTTTTTAAACCCCTCATATGACAGAGATTTACACGATCCGTTTTTAATGTTTGGTATGCGAGATGCGGTATACAGAATATTGCAATCGATTAAAAAGGGTGATCGCATTGCGATTTACGGGGATTTTGATGCCGACGGTATTCCTGCCGGCGTGATTTTACATGATTTCTTCAAGCAAATCGGGTTTGATAATTTTACAAATTATATACCGGATAGAGATATTGAAGGGTACGGCTTTCATAAAGATGCGATTGATATTCTATCGGGTGACAATGTTGATTTGATAATTACGGTGGATGTGGGCATAACCGCAAAAGACACGGTGAGTTACGCAAAAAGTGTTGGCATTGATGTAATAATTACAGATCATCATGAACCTGTTGAATATAATGAAATTAAAGATGCTGTTGCCATTTTGAACCCGAAACAAAAATCATGCAAGTATCCATTCAAAGAATTATGCGGGGCGGGTGTCGCTTTTAAGTTGATTCAAGGACTTGTAAAAGAATATGCAAATATCTGCGAAGATGATTTGTTTAAAACAAGGTACAGACCATTCATTGAGGGGCGGGAAAAGTGGCTCTTGGATATGGTTGCCATAGCAACAATCTCGGATATGGTTCCATTGCTGGGAGAAAACAGAACGCTGGCGTATTGGGGTCTGCATGTTTTGAGGAAAAGTCCTCGTTACGGTGTGCGCGCTTTATGCGAAAAATTGAGAATTGATCAGAGAATGCTTGATGAAAATGATATAGGTTTCTCAATAGGTCCGCGTATCAATGCCGCCAGTCGCATGGGGCAATCTCGTCTCGCTTTTGAACTGTTGACTGCGCGCAGTATGCGCGAAGCGAGAGATGTTGTTGATAAATTGGAGAAACTTAACAATAAAAGAAAAGTTGCTGTCGCAAACATTACGAAAAAAGTCAAGAGCAAAATAAAAAAAATTGAAGACGCTTTGGAATATGAAGGTAAAGATTTGGAATCTTTGCCGTCGGTTTTGGTATTTGGAGATCCGGAATGGAATCCGGCATTGGTTGGGTTGTCCGCAGGCAAGATTGCCGACTCGTTAAATAGGGTTGTGTGTTTGTGGGGCAGAGATGGCTCCGGTGTTTTGAAGGGTTCTTGCAGAAATGGAGGATTGAAGTGTTCCGTAGTTCACATGTTTGAAAAGAGTTCTTCTGTTTTGACAAAATTTGGAGGTCATCATTCAGCCGGAGGTTTTTCGACAAATGAAACAAATGTACATTTTTTACAGGATATGTTCAATTCGGCAGTTCAGTCTGGTATGTGTGAAAAAGATGAAGTATCGGAAGATAATGGAATTGAATATGACTTGAGTTTAACTTTGAATGATGCGAATGAGCAGGTCTGTTATGAGATAAACAAATTGTCTCCTTTCGGTATGGGAAATCCAAAGCCTATTATTTGTTTTGAGAATGTTGAGTTGCGCAAAATTCGTCAATTTGGTAAAGATAATAATCATTTGGAAGTTTATGTTTCGGATAATTCCGGTAATGTGTGCAAGGCAAGCAAATTTTTCGCAAGCGCTGAAGATTTTAAGTCTGATCTGAAGGAGGGTCGTCGTATTTCTTTGTTGGCTCATTTGGAATTCAGCAATTTTGCAGGCAGGCGTTCTCTTGAGTTGCGAATAGTGGATATTATGCGATAATACCGTTGCGGATTATTAATTAAAATAGTAGAACCATGTATAGCGCAGGTTTCAGTATCAAAGATGCCATCAGGGTAGGCTGGGATCTTTTCAAGAACAATTGGAAGTTTTTGGTTGTTTTATCCTTGTTGGTGATGCTTATTGAGTTTGCGAACGGGTTTGTATCCATGATCCCTTATGTGGGTATAATCCTTTCTTTTATTATAGGAGTATTTTACTCTATGGGGGTGATTTATATATTTTTGAATATATATGATGGTAAGCCTACCAGATATGTCCAGCTTTTTTCGCGGGCGAATAAGATACTTCCGTATGTAGGCATTGTCGCAATTTCTTTATTGATTCAGGTCGGAGGATTTGTATTACTTGTCGTACCGGGAGTGATTGCAATGATAGCTTTGATGTTGGCACCATATTTGATGGTGGATCGTGATTTGGGAGTTATGGAATCAATAAGAACAAGTTGGCAAATAACAAAGGGTAACAGATTGAAATTGTTTGTGTTTTCGTTATTGCTTGTAGTCATAAACTTGTTGGGGGCGATTTTATTCTTGGTAGGATTGATTGTAACCATACCCGTGTCTCTTTTGGCTGTTATACATGTATATCGACAATTATTGTCAAATGCGGAGAAAGATGGCGTAACTGTTGAGAAACTTCAAACCGCGCCAAAGGTGTTTTTGTCCCTTGGGGTATTGATTGTTGTTGTGTTTACGGTTATGTTTGCAATGTTTATTATGTCTGATGAAGGCCGTATGATGATGAACGCAATGTCTGAAGTGGAAAATATGAGTGATGAAGAATTTGAGGCATACTTGCAAGATAATCTTTACTGATTGCATGTAATTTTCGATGTTTTGCGAAAATGGAAGCGCGAAAGATAATAATTCATACGGATGGAGGTTCAAGAGGCAACCCGGGTATCGGCGGAGCGGGAGCGGTTATAACGGATGAGCGAGGCGAGGTATTGGCTGAAATAAGTGAATATTTGGGCGATGACGTGACCAACAATTATGCGGAGTATGAAGCTGTTATTCTTGCATTGGATAAATGCGCTGAGCTCGGGTTTTACGATGCGAATATTGAGATAAGAGCCGATAGCAAATTGGCGATTGAGCAATTGAACGGGAATTGGAAGGTTAGGAATCCTTCCGTTAAAAAACAATTTGAGCGAGTTTGTAAACTTTTGAACAAGTTCAAGAAAATCAGCTTTAAGCACATACCCAGAAAAGAGAACATTCGCGCGGACAAACTTGCAAATATTGCTATGGACAATGAAATATCATAATATATAATTCGCGCTGTTATAAGTTTAATTTTAATTGTTTTATGAAAGGTTTTGTTGACGAATTCAAGACTTTTTTAATTAAAGGAAATGTGATGGACATGGCGGTCGGTTTCATTTTTGGCGCCGCTTTCTCAACGGTTGTTAAAAGTTTGGTTAATAATATAGTGATGCCTCCCATCGGTATGTTGATGGGGAAGGTGGACTTTTCCGCGCTTTATATCGCGCTTGACGGAAAGACATATGAAAGTTTAAAAGTTGCCGAAGATGCGGGAGCTCCGCTTATAAAATATGGGGTATTTATAAATGATGTTATAGGTTTCTTAATTTTGGGCTTTGTTATATTCATGATGATCAAAGGCGTGAATAAATTGCAAGCAAAGCATGAAGAAGAAAAGAAAGAAGAGGTCCCCAAGAAAAGCGATGAGGTCGCGCTGTTGGAGGAAATTAGAGATGCGTTGAAGAAGTAAAGCGTTATTTATGTAGATCTTCTTTCAATTTATTTTGATAACAAAAAGGTCTCGTTGAGAGACCTTTTTATATGCGTGATAAACTGATTATGTGTATGAAGAGTATATTTATATATTGTGTAATTTCGGGTTTTGTGTTAGGGGTTGTTTGGCAAGATTTTTTTGAGTTGAATTGGAATTTTGTCCTGTTTTTATCGGTATTGTATGTTTTTGTGTTGTCGGCCGCTTTGCATTATACGAAAGGTGTTCACGAAGGACAAATTGGGAAAACACATCCGCAATACAAAATGCATGCGGTTATGTTATCTCGCGCTTTAATTCTATTTTTACTGGCATTTATGTCCGGAGTTTTAAGAATGCAAATTGATCAAAACACCGTAAATACCGCTTTAAACATATATGATAAATATGAAGGAAAACACATGTTAATAACGGGAGTGGTTATTGACGAGCCGGACAGAAGAGATAATTTTACATATTTGACAGTGGAACCGATTGATTTGAAGTGCGCGGAGGAATGTGAGCAATCTGGTGTTTCGGTAATCGGTTATGATGTAAAAATAATCGCACAAACTCAATCATATACGGAATTCGCTTACGGAGACAAAGTTATCATGAAAGGCGTGTTGGAAAAACCTGAGAATTTTCAAGTTGATAACGGTAGGATTTTTGACTATGTTAATTATTTGGAGAAAGACGGAATTTATTACAGTGTTAAATTTCCGGAAATGGATTTGTTAAGTAGAGGTCATGGGAATTATGTCAAATCAGCGTTGTTTGACATCAAACAAAAATATATAGACTCATTAAATGAATTGATACCGGAGCCCGAATCCGGGCTTGCGGCAGGTATTACCGTGGGAGCAAAACGAGCGCTTGGCAAAGAATTAACCGAAGCGTTCAGGAATACCGGATTGATACACATTGTGGTATTGTCGGGCTTTAATGTGACTGTCATTATAATATTTTTATTGCACATTTTACGCGCGTTTCCCCGCTGGATTAAGTGGGGGTTCATTTCTGTGGCTGTGATTCTGTTTGCCATATTGACCGGAGCCGACGCTCCGGTCGTGAGAGCGAGCATAATGGGATTGCTTGGCGTAGCGGCATTGGTCTTATCAAGAACATACGCTGTTGTGAGAGCATTGTTCATTGCCGTATTTGTGATGGTTATATGGAACCCCAACATCGCGCTTAATGATGTATCATTTCAACTTTCCGTGACTGCGACACTTGGTTTAGTTATGTTCTCTCGTCAGATTATAGATTATCTTAACAATATATGGCCCGGTAATCGTTCGGTCGCACATGGCGTTTCAATACGGCATTCTTTGTTGGAGATAGCGGGGATAACCATGGCCGCGCAAATAGCGGTTTTGCCGTTGCTTATTTATTACATGGGTGAGGTGAGTGTGGTGGCGGTTATTGTCAATATGCTTACGCTTCCGATAATACCCATATCAATGTTGTTTGCTTTCATTGCGGGAGTGGCGGGCATGTTTTCAAGTTCTATCGCAGCACCTTTCGCTTTTACAACTTATATATTGCTCGCTTATATCATTGGTGTGGTTGAATTTTTTAATTCTTTACCTATAACAACGCTTCAAATCTTTTAGCGATTATATCCCAATTCATATTTTGGAAATATGCATCTATATATTTACCCTTATCAGACACACCATAATCTTTAATATACGCATGTTCCCACACATCGAGCGCTATGATTATTGGCAGTGTTACAAAATGCCCCTGATGCTGTTCTCCCGTGAATCCCATAAGAAATTGTTGCGAAATCGTATCATAATATAAAATCGCCCATCCCGGTCCGCGCATCATTCCAACCGTTTTTAATTGTGATAACATGGTCTCCACACTTCCAAATTGAGATTTTATCGCTTCTGCAAGCGCGGAGTTATCATTAATCTGTGTGGCGCCGAGTTCTATTTGAGAAAAGTAGTATTCATGCAAACGCATGCCACCGAACTCAAATGATCTTCTTCTGTATATTTCCGATATTATATGTGAATTGCCTTGCGGATTGGACAACTCTTTTTCAAGCAGTTCGGTCATGGTATTGAAATTGTTTACATATCCGTTGTAAAGCCACAAATGATCTTCTATACTTTCATTTGATAATCCGTTTAATTTGGGTATATCAAACTTTTTGGCGGTGTATAACATATGTAGAAATTTATTATATTGCTAATTTCGCATAAAGTATATCACCATATCGTAATTGTTTGTAATATAAGTATGAAATATCGGCGCATAAAACAGTTTACACTCTAACTATCGTATATCGTAGGTTGTGATAATGTGTGGGGCAATGCGATGCAAATTTGCGCATGATTTTGCTTTTGCGCCGATTTTGTTTATACTCATGTTCGTATATAGAGTATATGGTTATATGATTTGGTGAGATGGCTGAGTGGTTGAAGGCGCTCGCTTGGAGTGCGAGTGTGGGAGTAATCCCACCGAGGGTTCGAATCCCTCTCTCACCGCAAATTGAAACTTCTCGCGCTGAAAGCGTGGAGGCACGGCGCGCCGAAGGCGCGCAAAGTGGCAAAAGGTGGCGCTTTTGCGCCACAAAAGCGCTGGGAGCACTGACGGAAAAATGGACGGTTTTGTTACGAACCGTATGGTTCGTTCCGATTTTTTGGACAAAAGACTTCAATTCTGAAAAAGAGCCGTCTTTTGCCAAAAAATCGGCTTGTTTCGTGTCCAAAATCCAACTCCGCAATGGTTCGACCCAATTATTTCTCCCTTTTTCAAAATCTTTCATTTTCTCTTTCAAAGCAAGGGTGGCGCGCATAATTTTATCTTTTTGTTTGAGATACATTTCTTTCGGAATATCTCCGTCAAGAT
>WFWP01000084.1 GCA_015491055.1 Patescibacteria group bacterium
AAGTTGAGAAAAATATGCTTTCGGTAAAGAAAGTGTTGTAGAGTGTGGACAGTTCATTTTTTGTGGGTGTAACATATGTTATACTTTTGTGACTTACAAATTAAATAATTTAAATTTTTCAATATGACTGATAGGCAAAGGGTCACATCGCAAAATTATGCGATACCCATTTCAATTGTTATAGCCGGAGCTCTTATAGCTTTGGGCTTATATATGTCCGGAAACGGCGGAGCGAATTTAGGAAATCGTGTCGGTGACGCCGGTAACAATAACAATGTTGCCGAACAACAAGATGATACCACGGATCAAGTAAGACCGGTTGATGAATCGGATCACATAAAAGGTCCGCGTGATGCAAAAGTTACAATAATTGAGTATTCGGATTTTGAGTGTCCGTTTTGCGCTCGCTTTCATAAAACAATGAATGAAATTATGCAGGAAGAAGATGATGTCGCGTGGGTGTACAGGCAGTTCCCGCTTGACTCGTTGCATCCGAAATTCGCGCGTAAGGCCGCGATCGCTTCCGAATGTGTTGCAAAACTGGGAGGCAACGACGCATTTTGGAAATTTACCGATGAATATATGAGAACCACACCATCAAATGAAATGTGGAATTTTGACGAAGAGTTGCCGAGATTGGTTGAGTTTGCCGGAGTGAATAAAGATGAGTTTGATACATGTTTTGCAGGTGGCGAGTTTGATAAACATGTTCAAGATGATGTAAATAACGCTATAGCTACGGGAGGTAGAGGAACTCCTTGGTCTGTTGTTATTACCGCATCCGGTGACACTCTTCCTTTAAGCGGTGCGCAACCTAAAGAGGTGGTTAAGCAGATTATAGAATACGCTCGTAACAATTAGTATTTTGTTGGAATTTGTACATGTATGTTCGGGTACATTCAAATTCTTGTCAAGGTTTTATCGAAGTCTACATATGCGTTATTGTTTGCAACAGTGTCTTGGGTTGTGTTTACCGTGTCGGTTTTGTTCCCAAACAGATCCATTTTGTTTCAAGTCGTACCGAGGGATACGATGAGCGTTGTTGAGAAAATTCAATTTGTAAGCTCATTTTACGGATCTATATTCACAAACTTTACATGGTTGTCAGCGATATATACGATACTTGTGTCTTTATTGTTCGCATTGAACCTTGTTTTGTTTGTTTATTATGTAAAAAAACAAAGAGCGCTGTTCAAAGGGTCAGCTCCGGTGGTTGGCAACAGTGCGGGTGGTCTTGTTGCGGGCTTTTTGGGTATAGGATGCGCAACATGCGGAACCTTTGTATTGACTACGGTTTTGAGTTTTGTGGGAGCGGGCGCAATATTGACTTATCTGCCTTTGAGAGGGCAAGAGTTGGGTATATTGGCCGTGCTTTTGTTAATGTATTCGATTTATGCGATTTTAAGCAAGATACAAGAACCTGTGGTTTGTGATTATAAATAAGATATGCGCAAGAGCGTATAACTCCGCACACAATTCCAAACAATACCTCATAATGGTATTGTACTGGTAAGACATTCATGGAAAGAATTGGAATTACAAATCACATTATTTTTATTGAGTAACAGTTATATGCTTATGAAAAGTGGTAATCAATTGATAATTGCATCAATTATTGTGGCGGTAAGTTTTATTGCGTTTGCTTGGATATTATCGGGGGCAAACGATAATAAAAGTGCCACAAAAGTATTTGATGTTACCTTGGAGAATAACAGATATACTCCGTCAAAGATCACCGCTAATGTGGGTGATACGGTTATTATTAATTTTACCAATAAAGATTCCGTCGCGCATGGTATAGCAATTCCGGAATTTAACGCAACCGTACCTAACGGACACATACCTCCAAACGGAACCGCTCAAATGAAATTTTACGCCGATAGACCTTTTAAGAGCGATACGGCTATTTGCGGGGGAGCGAAACCGAGTGATAAATCTGACGATCATGGTGAAGAGTTTATAGTGGAGATTATTTGACGATACTGTTATTTGGCGCGCAATTTAATTACAGGAGTATATGAAAAAAATAGTTGTTGCGATTTTATTGATAATTGTGTCATTTTCCGTATATTGGTTTGCAAGTTATCAAGATAGTCAAAATACTTCCGTTAAGTTTGCGGTAGGGGTTTTGGAAGTGGAACCGCAATCGGGTACTGATAAATTGGAAATCAAAAAAGTGTCGTTTGAGAAGCCGGGCTTTATTGTAATTAAAGAGACTCTAAACGGCAGGCCTGGGCAAATAGTTGAGGTTGGCGACTATATGTTGCCGGGGGTTTATGAAAATGTGAGTATTGATTTACCCCGCAAGATTCCCGGAAAAGGAGTGTCAATAAATGAGGCGGGCAGGCCGGTTACGGTTGATATGGTTGCGATTATGTATTATGACAATGGAGACGAAGGCTTTAATCCAAATGATGATGATATTGCGTATGTGAACGGAAAAATCGTTGCAGTGTCATTGTCCACGGGTTTGAATGTGTCCGAGTCCGCCATACTTCCAATCGCTAAAGATGACAAACAAGCTTCCGTGATTGTAATTTATACCGATAACGGCTTTTCTCCAAATGAAGTAACGGTTTCGGTCGGTGATGCGGTTAGGTGGATTAACAAAAGCAGTCGACCCATGTGGGTCGCGTCAAACAACCATCCGGAACATACAATCTTACCTACATTTGACCAGTTTACCACATCTGCCGTCGGAGAAAGTTATACATATACTTTTGAAAAGTCCGGAACTTGGAGGTATCATGACCATGTAAATGCGAGCAGAGAAGGCGTTGTAAGAGTTGTGGAATAATGGTTTTGTGATATTTTACATTGTGTAATTATGTTATTGGGGGTTAGAACACAATTTCAAATTTATATAAGACATGCGATTGTCGCATCTGTGGCGGGGATAATCGCGTACATTGTATGGTTGTTGTATGACGAATGGAGCCCCGACATGCGTTTATGGAAATCTCTGGGAAGTTCCGCATTTGCTTTGTTATGGTTTACCGTTTTTATAGGACCCGCTTCGGTTTTATGTAAGCGATTAAAATCATTCGTATCTTGGAGAAGGGAGACGGGTATATGGTTTGCGGTTACGGTATTCGTGCATGCATATTTGATCTTGGATGGGTGGATTGATTGGAGTGTTGTTAGTTTGTTTGGTTTTCAATATATCGCGGATTTGGATATTTATGCGCGATCCGAACCAGGGTTCGGGTTGGCCAATATGATAGGGTTGCTCGTCGTGTTTTTCGCTCTTATACTTGCGGCCACATCATCGGACAGGGCTGTAAATTATCTCGGCGTTTCTTCGTGGAAGTGGTTGCATTCATTCGCTTATGTTATTTTTTACTTGACGGTTCTGCATGTGTTGTATTTCGCTTTTATTCATTATGCGCCTTCTCCCGTAAAATTGATGACCGGCGCGCTTATTGAATACCCGGCAAATCCCTTGAGGTTTGCGTATTTGTCAGCCTTTTTGTCGGTATTTATTGTGCAGGTTGCCGGTTTTATTAAGATTTTCAGGCAAAATAAGCAATATAATGAAGAGGTACATATGCCTGTTGCAAAATTTAAGACTCAAATAAAAGAAATTAAGGAAATAGCAAAAGATACATATGAAGTGTCATTTGTCAGACCTAACGATTTCTTGTACAAACACGGGCAGTATATTCAAGTGTCTTTGAGCGGAGGATCATTGAGTGCCGTAGACGATTCTCGCGTTTTGTCGTTAACATCGGATCCGGGAGATAAGAGTGTAATATCCGTTGCGTTTAGAAATACAATGAGCGGATTTAAGAGTGCGTTGCTTTCTCGTAAAAAAGGCGACAGTGTTATTGTTGAGGGTCCCTTCGGCAATTTTGTGTTTCCCGGAAGCGACACACGCAGGCACATATTTATTGCGGGTGGAATAGGTATAACTCCGTTTATGAGCATATTGCGTTGCGCAGGGTCGGGAAGTTGCAATGTCAATTATGAAATGGTGCTCATATATGCTAACAGGAGCGAAGAGTTTGTGTCCTACAAGAGGGAAATTGATGAATTAAGCAATGCATTGTCAAATTTATCAGTTGAATATGTTACGGGAAGAATCACTGAAGAGGTTTTGCGAAAATTTGTTGATAAGAGCATGCAAACGGTATGGTGGATTGTGGGACCTCCGGGTATGGTGTCTGCGGTCAAGCAAATGCTTGTTGACATCGGTATTGATTATGATTACATTCGCACCGAGGAATTTGCGGGTTATTGAGTTGTTTTATCACGATGTTTGATGGAGATTATATAGTAGGCATAGATGAAGCAGGTAGGGGTGCTGTGGCGGGACCGGTTGCCGTTGGCGCATGTGCTGTTAGAGCGGATATTTCACACAGTATTTTTGAAGAAGTTACGGACAGATTTATGAAGGGAGAATTGAAAGATTCAAAGAGGTTAACTGAAAAAAAGAGAGAGGAGATATTTGACTGGGTGAAAGAAAAGAAAATGCAAGGAAAGCTTGATTTTGCCGTGAGCATGGGTTCCGCAAAATTTATTGATAAAAAAGGTATTATGCCGACCATACGCATTGCCGTAAGCGATGTGTTGAATAACTTGGTAAAGCGTATTGGTGGAAAGCTGTTTGTGAAACTGGATGGCGGTTTGACGGCCCCCGATTGTTTTAAAAATCAAGAAACTTTTATTAAGGGTGATGAGACAGAATTGGAAATAGCCTTGGCAAGCATAATAGCCAAGCATAACAGAGACGAATATATGAAAAAATTAATTGATGTTGACAATAAAATTTATGAAAAATACATGTTCGGTAAACACAAAGGTTACGGAACAAAATTGCATTATGATATTATCAAGCGATGCGGCATGTGTGATGAGTACAGAGC
>WFWP01000085.1 GCA_015491055.1 Patescibacteria group bacterium
CCCGACGCTCGAATCCTCGCTTTGCTCGGATATACTCGCTCTTTTCGAGTCCTCGCGCAAGCAAAGCGGTTTGCTTGCTTCTCCGTCACAGCATTTCGCTTCGCTTCATTTGTGCCGGAGAGAGGACTCGAACCTCCACGGATTGCTCCACTTGGTCCTAAGCCAAGCGCGTCTACCAATTTCGCCACTCCGGCATTTTTTACACATTATACACAGTTTGAAAATTTATACCAGCGCAAACATGATATACTATGCGCATATTCAATATTCATCATTTCACTTACTATGAGCGACTTTTATAACAACAGCATATTTTGGGTTGAGGTGGACAGAATAAGTCCGAACCCTTATCAACCGAGAAAAGCGTTTGATGATGGGAAAATTGCGGAATTGGCAGATTCAATTCGCCAGTATGGAGTTTTGCAACCGTTGGTTGTCACCAGAAAAGAAACGGAAAGGGAAGATGGAGGCATAAGCGTTGAGTACGAATTGATTGCGGGAGAAAGAAGGTTAAGAGCGGCGAAATTGGCAAATATACCGCAAGTTCCGGTAATAATAAGAGCGAAGGAAGAAACGGACAAAATGAAATTGGAACTTGCCATTATTGAGAATTTGCAAAGAGAGGATTTGAATGCGATAGATCGCGCCAAAGCGTTCAAGCGTTTGGTTGATGAATTTAATTTGAAACATTCGGAGGTTGCCAAGAAGATAGGAAAAAGTAGGGAATATGTTTCAAATACATTGCGTCTTTTGGCATTGCCGGAAAATATACAACAGGCGATAGTAAGCGGAGAAATCAGCGAAGGGCATGCGCGTCCGTTGCTGATGTTGGGCGATGATCGTTCATTGGAAAGAGACGCTTTGTTTGAAGAGATTAAAGCCAAGAAATTGACCGTGCGAGAAAGCGAGCGCATAGCAAGAAGGATAGCAACTGAAAAAACACGCAAGCAAGACTTGCCCCCCGAATTGTTAAAGATAGAAAAGAATTTGACGGAAACTTTGGGCACAAGAGTGCAAATAGAGCGGAGATCAGACAAGGGAGGAAAGGTTCACATAGATTATTTTTCAGAGGAAGATTTGCGTAGATTGTTGGAATTGTTAAACCGTAATGGGAATGTCGTTACGGATCGGTCTGTTGATTCCGGTGAGGAAGAGCGAAACAATTCCGTGACACCAGGTGTATCAAGTCAGGATAATATTGAGAATGGCATCGGAATTTTGAATGAGGGCGATAACGATGAAAGTATTGACGATGATATGGTTGCGGAATTTGAACGTTCATTTGCAATGAGTCAGAATATTTCCGAGGGTGATAAGCATGATGATACATATGACGATAATGACAAGATTGATAGCGAAGCGCATGATAAAGATTTGAGTATGGCCGATGATTTTGCTAAAGATTATGAATTTGATATTGCGGATTACGATATTGAAGGTGAAAATGTGGACGAAAAAAATAAAAACAAATCCGCTGTCCATGGTGCCGATAATCTGTCTCAACGCAGACCGTTTGAGGAATTTGAATTGGGTGAAGACATAAACAAGAATAAACATATCTCGGATAATCCGATTGAAGATTATGAATTTGATATTGCGGATTATGAGATTGAAAATGTTGATGGTGCCACAGATGCTACGGAGCGCAACTTATCCGATTATGAGTTTGATATTGTTGATGATGATAAACCTATAGCTGAGAAACCCGATACAAATCGCAAGAGGTTGGACGATGATATTACAATTGAAGAAGATGACGATATATTTGCAGATTTACCGCCGTTGCCCAAATTACCCGATTTTGTAACGGAAAATAAAAGACAACTTGCAGATGACGCAAAGAGCGCGATCGCAACGTCTGACAAAGCAGACACCCATAACAACTTGTCAAACGATCGCGCGAAACCCGGTAAAAGTTTGAATGGACAAATACACAATCCCTTTTTGTAATTCATAAACTCGGATATTGTTTTGCGGTATTTTTTGTTTGCTTAACTCCAGTTTGTTTTATTTTCAAGAAACGAATATTGTGCTTATCCAGTTCAACATACCTTACCGGTTTACACTCAATCTTTGTATTGTTTGACAAAATAAAAACCCCCGATCACCACGCTACGCGAATACACACACACAACGCATAACTTACGATGATCGAGGGTGTCAAGCGAGATCAATGGCACACCTCGCTTGACTCGGAACCTGTCCGACCTGCAATAACGGTCCAGGTTCGTCTCATAGTATATTTAACAATTCTCTTTTGTCAAGCGTTTTTTGTTCACCTGTGGACATTTGTTTTATCGCGTATTTGTTTTGCGAGATTTCATTTTCTCCGATAATGGCGACATATGGAATGTTTGTTTTGTGCGCGTATTTCATTGCTTTGTTCAAATTGTTGTCAATATAAATTTCTGTGGAAATGGAATTGTTGCGCAAGAATTCGGCCAATTCATGAGACATACTGTTTGCTTTTTTTGTAATGGATATTATTAAAATCTTTACAGGTGAACTCTTGTGGAAATGCAACAATTCCAAATTTTTCAGTTGATCAAATAATCTTGTCAAACCTATTGAAATTCCCACCCCGGGTAATTTTGAATTTGTGTAAGCGCCCGCGAGATTATCATATCTTCCACCGCTGCACACCGAACCGATTTGAGGGTATTCATTCAATATTGTTTCATATACGGTACCGGTGTAATAATCCAAGCCGCGCGCAATGAATAAATCAATTTGCAAATTTGGCAAATTGCATTGTCGTATTA
>WFWP01000086.1 GCA_015491055.1 Patescibacteria group bacterium
ACAGTAATCTCAAAAATGATGGGATACCCGGAAGGCTGACGGCAAAAGCGTTAAATGAACGATTAAAAAACAAAACTGACACAACGCCTTTCCAAGTGAGCGATCTGCAAAAAAAACTGAAAAACATGGGATACGACCCGGGTAAAATAGATGGCAAATTCGGTCCCAAAACCAAAAGGGCGTTATCGGAATTTCAAAAACAACACGGACTTAAACCTACCGGAAATTTTGACAAAAACACCGCAAACAAACTGTCGGAAGCGGTAAGAAAAAATAACGAAATGAGAAAATTGTTCAAAGAAAAATTCCCAAACAAAACACTTCCGAAAGCGGATTACTCTCTACCGAAAGAGAAAGTGTTGGCGCAATTGCGTAATGCCAAATACGGGAAGTTGAATAAACTCGGATTTAATTCAAAAAAACTGATTGACGCGTTAAAGAATGATGGGTTATCCAGAAAAGAGGTGGCTCATTTACTATCGCGAGCGTCAATTGAAAATCCGAGCGGGTCTCATTTTTTGAGGTGCAATTATGCAAAAGCATGCGGATTGGTACAAATGAAACTCGGCGCGCGCAAAGAAGCATATAAAACAAGTTCATTGATACGACAAAAATACGGATCATTCAAAAGATTTAATGACGCATTTATGGGTAAATATGGCAGGCAAGAAGCCGCACTTGCGCAATTTAGGGCATCTCACGCATATTCTCAAAGATTAAGACAATTGGTACCCGCGGTGCGTGGAGATTTTAACAGAGAGAATGCCGCATATAATTACGGCCCGTCTCGCGTACGCGCGCAAAGCAAATCCAGAAATTCAGTGCGACGATATGTGCAAAACAAAAGCGCAAGTCCCAGAATTATAGGCATCCGTGAAACAAGAAATTATGTTATAGACACAGGTAAAAATCGTAGAGTATTTCTCAACAGCGGCAATGTGCGTCAATTAAAAAGAGTTGGCGGAAGAAGCACCAGACAATTATGGTCCGGATTCTTGTCAGGATTTAACAGCGTATACAATCCATCAAATCAAGCTACGACAAATACCATCACGGAGTGGCTTAACGGCATATATGCAAACCGGTAAACAAAGTTACATAAATCCGTTTTGAGTTACGCACATTGTAACAAAAACATTTTAATCTTTAATAAACCGACACCAAAAGCATATCATTGACTGCAAATTGTTTGCCGTTGCGCCAACGAAAATCTATCTCTTTTTTACTTGTCTTCAAGAATACCTCCTTTAAGGTATTTATTCGGCAAAAGTAATTTTGCTCTGTTCATTATTTCTTCAAACTCTCGTCTAATGCGCACAATGTCGTTTTTGATGCGCAGTAACTCATCATCAGGCAATACTTGCCCCGCTTTTGATTTTAAAAGTACGCTGTAAATGGAATAAACATCATGCAACTTATCTACATATTTAATAAATACCGTTAAAGTATTCATATCATCTTTTGACATGTACGGCTCAATATCTTTTAGCATATCTTTCAAGGCGTCGGAAATCTGTTTTAACCTGTCCAGCACACCATTTAATTCACGTATCACCTCTTTCAAAGGACCGGGTGAAACATGCTCCCTTAAAACGTCGTCGGGAAATTTGCCAACACCCATATCGGGACGAATGGACATTACATTGGGTTTCAATTCACCATATGTAATACCTGCATCGGCACGAGACGCAACACTTGAAAGTAAACAAGTCAAAAACACGAGAAACGGCTTGGTAAAAACGGACGAGCCGGAAACCTCATGTTCGGGATATGTTTTATTATGTATCCTTTCTTTCATAAACATGACAAATATATAAAACTGTAATAATTCCCACGGGGAATAATAACATGAACAAAAAGTTATTTTCAAATACGTTGATTTACGACCTGATGTTTTTCAATAAAATCTCCGCAAATCGCTTCATGTCTTCTTTGTATTCAATCAATATGCGATTCGTCGGCAAAGACATAAATTCATCAATACTTTTTCCGGTTCCCGATTTCAAGCTCCTGTTTATATGCGACAAAGTGATCGCTTTAAGATTTCTGTCTTTTGTACTTTCTTTTCGCGTGCTGGTAACTATTATTCCAACCAATTCAGCATCCCTGTTTATCACGGCCCCGCCCGAACTGCCCCCTTGGGCTATGATGGTTCCACCGAGAGAAACCAAATCTATATTGGGATCGTTTACATCAAAAGTTTGAGGTTCCGAAATTTTTGTTATTGAAGAAACTGCGCGCAATTTGCTTAACGCTATATTCGCGCCGACAAATTCCGCAGGATATGCGCGCACCAACACGGATTTACCCATATCATCCAAGTTTAAGGGTTCGGCATTTATATGTATAAACGGAAATTCTTTCGGCATTATTTCATCTTGGATTATAGGTCCCGTAATTTGCAATAAAGCGTAATCATTTTGGCCGGTACCGCGTTGAATTCTCTTTGTTATTTGATTTGCATTTTCCTCAATCCATATTTCGGGAATATATACCACTTTCGCTTTGTATTTGGGCTCGGCCGGACTGCCTGTTCTGATTTCGCAATCTATGCGCGCGCTTGTTTCTTGATCCAACAAAACATATTGCGCTATGTGCGCATTTGCCAAAATCAATCCCGAAGGAGAAATTATGACACCGGTTGCGGTACCTCCTTTAAATTTGCGAGTTCCCTTGCAAAAAATATTTACAACGGCATCTTTATGCAAATTGTTAATTGCCGTAAACGATAATTGCTTGTCGCCAACTTTATCATTTGCGATTGCGCTCGCAATGTTTTTGCTTGAATTCGGCAACTGTGCCACATCCGCCATTTGGGCGGAGAGTAACAAAATCAATGCTTGCAATCCCGCAATTATTTGTAACAGCGCTTCATTTTGCATTTGTAAATCTTATCATTTCTGTTATTATATTGCCAAATCTGTTGAAGATGCGGGTGTAGTTTAGTGGTAGAATGTCTGCCTTCCAAGCAGAAGACGGGAGTTCGATTCTCCCCACCCGCACATACGGTAAACATGATAAACCGGTAAAATTGATCCGGTCATAAAAAATTGTAATCATTGCATTTAACCAACATGTATTTTACGATTAAAGAATTTGAAAAACTGGAAAAAACAAGTGAAATAAAAGCGGTTGTGGAAATTAACGCCAAGAACTTTTCCAAATACGCACAAAAGGCGTTATCAAACATAAAGAAAAACTTAAAGATTGACGGATTCAGGAAGGGG
>WFWP01000087.1 GCA_015491055.1 Patescibacteria group bacterium
GTGCTTGCTTGTGTTTTTGCGGTCCCGGCATTGGTTTTGGTGCATGTGAACTCCATGTTTTTTCCGTATATAACCGGAAAGGGTTTTTTGTTCAGAGTTATTACGGAAATAGCTTTCGGAGGCTGGATTTTATTGTTGATTTTCGGAGCAATTCCGAGGCCCAGATTTAATTTTATTTCCGCTTCCATATTGATTTTCCTGTTTATAACCGCGATTGCCAATGCGTTTGGAGTGGCGCCCTTTAAGAGTTTTTGGAGTAATTTTGAAAGGATGGAAGGATGGGTGCTTATTATTCACCTGGCAATGTATTTCGTTGTTGCGTCAAGTGTCTTAAATACGAATAAATTATGGGTGCGTTTTTGGTCTTTTTCATTGTTGGTGAGTTTTTTAGTGGGGTATGGGGCATTGTCCGAGCTTGGAGACGGAGTAACCAGGATAGCGGGTTCTACCGGCAATCCCATATATCTTGCCGTGTATTCTTTGTTCCATATATTTATCGCTTTCATATTGGCGAAAAGTACAAACAATAAATTGCTTGCGTGGTTGTATTCATTCGCGATTTTGTTCAACATCGTCATTTTGTGGTTTACGGGTACCCGAGGCGCGTTGTTGGGTTTGGTTGTGGGTATCATTATTGCGTCATTTGGAATAATTGTTTTCGGTAAAAAAGCGGAATCATGGATAAGAAAAGGGGCGACTACGGTTTTAATAGGTGTTGTTTTGTCCGTGCCGGGATTTTTTATGGTCAAGGACACTTCTTTTGTGCAGAATAATTACACTTTGAAACGATTATCTGAGATTTCTTTTACGCTTGACGCGAAAGAAGGAGGTACGGGATCTTTGCGATTGATTGTTTGGAATATGGCCTGGCAAGGAATTAAAGAGAGGCCATGGTTGGGTTGGGGGCAAGAGAATTTTAATTATGTTTTTAACAAATATTATGACCCGAGAATGGATGGTGCGGAGCCGTGGTATGACAGGGCGCACAGTGTTTGGATTGATTGGCTCATAGCCGCGGGAGTCTTGGGTTTTGTGTCATATGTTTTATTGTATTTTGCAATTTGGATTGGAGTGCTTCGCGCAACGGGCTTTGATGCGGTTGACAAGAGTGTTCTAACGGGATTGCTGGGAGCATACGCGGTGCACAATATGTTTGTGTTTGACCATCTTGTAAGTTATATATTGTTCTTTTCGGTTGTGGCATGGGTATATATGATAAAGACTCGCGAGTCGGAGGATACGCAGGCTTGGGTACTGTGTTCAAACAAGACATGCGCAAGAGTTTTACTTGTTGTTATATCGGTGATCACCGTATCCGTGGTTTATGTGGTGAATTATCCGTCATACATCCAGAACAAATTGTTGATAAAGGCAATGGTTGCCGCGAACAATCCCGAAACAATAGGCAAGTCGCATGAATACTTTATGGAAGTTACAAGTTATCGCGCGATAGGGACGCAGGAAGCGAGGGAGAAATTTGTACAGGCAGCGGCTCGGTTTGCCGGTAGAAAAGATGTTGATAAACAAGCGCGCAAAGAATTTGTAAACGATGCTATAGCGCAAATGCAAGAACAGTTAAAATTATATCCCAATGATGCGAGATTTCCTTATTTGCTCGGCGGATTATTGTCGGCGTACGGTGAATATGAAAAAGCGCAACCGTTTATTGAGAGGGCGCTTGAATTGTCTCCCGCAAAAATTTCGTTTTTGACAATGGCCGGTAGCAATGCGGGATTGATGAGGGATTTTGAGACGGCTTACGGGTATTATAAGAAAGCGGTGGAGCTTGCCCCTGAAAACGATAAGGCGCAAAAGTTGTTGAAGATAGTGCAAGGTGAGATCAAAGAAAAGAGAGAATAATTAAAGTTGGCACAAGAGCAGGTAACTTTTTTACACACAACTCGCAACAATACATCTGTTGCAACATAAAATCGCCAAACAATTTGTTCCGATGCGCGATTGCGCGCTTAAAATTGCAAGCAGATTTCTTGAACCGGAAAAATTCATATTCGTTACAACGGTCTTGTATCTTAAGGTTTTATTCTGTATTCGGTGTTATTTTTGGTCCGTTAAAATTTTCAGTGTCTTGACGATGGTCCGTCCTCGTTATATTTGATATTCTGTGCAAGGCTCGGTCTATTTTTAACAAGTATTCTACGGCTTTATTATATAGCGCAATATCGCTTTCCGTTTTGTCTGCGTGTGCATCATGATTCACATTGCTTTTTATATTGTCAATGATTTTTTTCACTTTTATCATATCGTGTTTCAGTTTTAGCGTATGCGCAAGAGCGGATTGCAAAATTGCCACCGGCGCCTCGTCGGCATTGCCGGCGTTTTTATGTTTTTGCGCGTCTTGTAACGCGG
>WFWP01000088.1 GCA_015491055.1 Patescibacteria group bacterium
GCTGATATGTAACGCTTTTCACAGCTTTACTTAACAGTGTAAACAAATAAAACTCTGCGATGTTAGTGTTGACATCGCAGGGTTTTTATCTATGCTACAACACAGGTAGTGACACAAGATCATATTATGTATGAGACTCATTAACAAAATGAGTCATGCAAATAAAACTATATTTTAAGCAAAGAGTCTCAAAGCGGGTGATCCTGTACAAAATTTGCAAATAAGATATTTTGCTTATATACTCACTGAATTATTCGGTTACCTGTTTTCATGGTATTTGACGGATTTTATTACATTCCCAAAGAAAAAAGAAATTCTAAAAAAAGCGGACACATAAATACGAAGTTCGCGCTCAGATATTTGGCGAGTGTGTTTTTGCCTTTCAGGACATGGTTGTTTAAATATGATTTTGCTCGCAATTTCAAGCCGGATATTTTCGCGGGCCTTACAGTTTCCGCAATTTTGATACCGCAAGCCATGGCATATGCGTTTTTGGTTGGATTGCCTCCTCAAATGGGTTTATATGCGGCGTTGCCCGCGGTGGCGCTCGGGGCTTTGTTCGGCAGTTCAAAGCAGGTGATAACGGGACCTGTGGGAATAGTGAGTTTGTTGACATTGACCGTCCTTTTGCCGTTTGCGGAACCCGGCACTCCGGAATACATTTCGCTTGTTATAACTCTTGCCATCGGTGTGGGGTTGGTGCAAATAGTTTTGGGTTTGTTGCGGTTCGGTTTTATAGTTCGTCTTATACCGCACAGTGTTCTGTTGGGGTTTGCATCCGCCGCGGCGATTATAATAGGATCAACACAAGTTCCGGCTTTGATGGGGTTTAAAATTGAACAACAAGAACATGTGTTCCAGACAATTATTGAATTGATTAAATCCGTTCCTCAAATGCACTTGCCCACATTTATTGTCGGGCTTTTGGCGTTTGTGTTTATTTTCACATTAAAGAGGCGAAAACCGAGCGCGCCCGCGTCTTTGATTGCCATTTTTGCGGGACTGCTTGCAAGTTTCGCGATTGATTTTGAATCTTTGGGAATAGCGGTGGTCGGAACGATACCTGCATCAATTCCCATGCCGTCTTTTGAAGCGTTTAATATTGATACGATAACAAATCTCATAGGCGCATCTGTTGTAATAGGGTTGATAGGTTTTGTTGAAACTTTCGCCATTGCCAAATCAATCGCGAACAAAACCAAAGACAAGATAAGCGCCAACCAAGAATTGGTGGGGCAAGGAATGGCCAATTTGGGTTCGGGATTGTTCGGAGGACTTCCCGTGTCCGGATCTTTTTCCAGTACCGGGGTTAATTTCAGCGCCGGAGCGAGAACCGGCATGGCGGCAATTGTCGTTGCGGTTGTCGCCGCGGTAACCTTGTTGTTTTTGACTCCCGCTTTGTATTATTTGCCTCGCACGATTCTCGCCGCGGTGGTGATTGCGGGAGTTTTGCAAATGATAAGCATAAAGAAATTCAAGGAAACTTTTTACATATCAAAAACAGACGGTACGGTTGCGATTCTTACGTTTGTTACCGCTTTTGCTTTAAAGCCCGATGATGCTGTGTTGGTGGGAGTTATTTTGGCATTGGCGCTTTTTATGCAAAGGATAATGTGGGCGCATGTTACCGAAGAAGGATTTGATCATAAATGGGGTCATATATTGCGGGGCGCGGGAGAAAAGGAGAATATAAAGCGCGTGCGCGGAATGATAGTGGCGAGAATAGACATGTCCGTTTTTTACGCGAATACCGAATATGTAATATTCCAATTAGAGGAGTTGTACAAAAAAAGAAGCGAAAATGAAAAAATTCACATGTTTGTTATAGACTTTTCGTCGGTTAATTACTTGGATATTACAGCTCTTGAAGCGTTGGGCGAATTTTTTGAAAAACTCAGAAAAGATGGCGTTGAGATTTACGGAATTTACACGAAAAAAGAACAAAAAACTTTATTGAAAAAATCCAAAGAACTGGTTGGTGAAATAAATTTTGTTCACAATGTAGCCGAATTGCATGAGGAGTACAAGAGATTTATCAATTCGTGACTTTCGGTATCATGGTGAGCTATATCAAACCGTTCCCCGCAAGTTCCAATACATATCCCAAAACCATTAACGCTATGCCCGTAATTGCAATTATTCTCTCTCGTTTCATTTCCATTAAAACTATTCCGTCTATATGTTTTTCTTTTGTGATCTTTGTGTGAACCATAACTACCGTGATGCTTATCAAAATTTTACCAACCAAGGTTACGGTAAGCCCCCAAAACAATGCAATATTCGGATTGGATATCAACAATTCCATATTTATGAATTTATTTCGTATTATGTTAAGATATTGACGGTATGTCGCAATTGCGTATATTTGCGGTTATTA
>WFWP01000089.1 GCA_015491055.1 Patescibacteria group bacterium
CGCCATACAATAACTTTGATGTGACGCGGAGTGTAACAGGAAATCGCGATAAAATCAACCGCTCGATAATGAGAATTCAAAATCGTTCGGCAGTTTGCGCGAATTCACCGCACACTTACGCAAACGCTTTTAACAAAACGCCGAGTCATTATACACACAATACGTCCATATGCAAATTTTTCCGACCTCACGAATTTTTGTTATCGTTAATAAATCTCATATGTATGCGGGGTTTTGCGTTTGAGGGCCAGTTATGACGATCTTGCGCCAACATGTATTCCCATCACCCTTATTATACACACACACACAAACCCGTCACACCAAGTGACGGGTTTAAGGGTTTTCGGTATTGCTTCAACAACCGATCGCTACTTATCGCTTTCATTTCCATCATCGGGCTGTTCACTTTTCTTGTTCTCATCGGATCCTGCGCCCGTTTTTGTGTCGTCGCTTGACTTATTTTCACTCTCCTTGTTTGATTTTATAGCCTCTTGCAAATCGTTTTGAATTGCCTGAACGGCATCATTCAACGCTTTTTGTTTTTCTTCAATAACCTCTTTTGTCGTATCGGCTTTCGCAAGCTCGTCTCGCAAATCTTTCAACGCTTCTTCCACCGGTTTTTTCTTTTCGGCGTCCAACTTGTCACCGGCTTCATTGAGCATTTTTTCAGTTGTGTACGCAAGAGTTTCCGCAAGATTCTTGGCCTCCGCCAACGCTTTCTTCTTTTTATCTTCTTCCGCATGCTCTTCAGCATCTTTTTTCATTCGTTCAACTTCTTCCTCGGACAAACCTGAACTGCCTTCTATTTTGATTTCTTGAGCTTTACCGGTTTTCTTATCTTTGGCGGTAACTTTTAATATCCCATCTGCATCCAAATCAAATGTAACTTCAATTTGCGGAACGCCACGAGGTGCGGGTTCTATGCCGTCAAGCACAAATCTTCCCAAAATTTTGTTGTCCGCCATCATCTCCCTCTCGCCTTGACCGACCACTATATCCACCGATGTTTGATTATCGGTAGCCGTTGAGAAAATTTGACTTTTACTTGTGGGAATGGTCGTATTTCTCTCAATCAACTTGGTCATAATTCCTCCCATGGTCTCAATTCCCAATGAAAGCGGTGTCACATCAAGCAACAAAACATCTTTGACATCTCCTTGCAATATACCTCCTTGCAACGCGGCGCCGAGAGCCACAACTTCGTCCGGGTTTATGCTCTTGTTCGGTTCCTTTCCAAAGAAGTTCTTCACAGCTTCAACTATCGCGGGCATTCTGGTTTGTCCTCCAACCAAGATGACTTCGTCAATATCTTCAACCTTAAAAGGACTTGCGTCTATCGCGCGTTTTGTGATTTCAATGGCGCGATCAATGAACTCCTGGGCCAATTCATTCAATTTGGCGCGAGTTATTTTTACCAACAAGTGTTTAGGTCCATCTTCGCCTTGTGTAATGAACGGTATATTTACCTCGGTTTCCTCCGCGGTTGACAATTCTATTTTCGCTTTTTCGGCCGCCTCATCCAACCTTTGAACCGCAAGAGGATCTCCCATCAAGTCTATTCCGTTTTCTTTCTTAAATTCATCTGCTATGTATCTTATAAGTTTCTGATCAATGTCTCTACCTCCCATGTGTGAATCACCATCGGTGCTTTTCACCTCTATAACATCATCTGCAACTTCCAATATGGACACATCAAATGTTCCGCCACCGAAATCAAATACCGCAATTTGTTCGTCCTTTTTTGTGTTGAAACCATAAGCAAATGCGGCGGCTGTGGGCTCATTTATAATTCTTTTTACATCCAATCCCGCTATCTTTCCGGCGTCCTTGGTTGCCTTTCTTTGATCATCGTTAAAATATGCCGGCACCGTTATCACCGCCTCCGTTATTTTGGTTCCGAGTTTCGCTTCCGCATCGGCTTTAAGTTTTTGAAGTATCATGGCGCTCAATTCTTCCGGCCGATATTCTTTATCTCCAAGCTTAATCAACACACCTCCATCTTTACCTTCTTTCAACTCATATGGAACATTCTTCATATCTTCTTGAACACTTTTGTCAGAAAATTTATGCCCCATATAGCGCTTTATTCCATATGCCGTACCTTTCGGATTGGTTACCGCTTGCCTTTTCGCCAAAACGCCCACAAGCTTTTCTCCATTCTTATTTATGGCAACTACGGACGGAGTCGTACGAGCACCTTCCGCATTTTCTATAATTTCAGGTTCTCCACCGGTTACAACCGCCATAGCTGAATTGGTGGTACCCAAATCTATTCCAAGTATTTTACTCATAATTGTTTTTTAATTAAATTTAATAATATTCTAATAAATAAATAAATGCATAATTTGCGAATAAACCATTATGTACCCAAAACTTTCGCGCGTAAATAAGCGCTTATGCTTGAAAAGCCGGCATTATACGCATCCATTGCTATTTTCTCCTTTTCCGCCGGAGTTACTCGAAATCTCAACGCTTCGGTTTGCGCTTGACCGTTCTGCCTTTCAATAAATTTAATTATGATATTTGGCAGATCCGCCAACACTGCGGGAATTTCGCTATTCGAATACCTTTTGTTTATACCCGCTCCTTCACATACCAAAACGGTATACGACCTGGCGGGTTCAAGAACATATTCGTACCTGCGATTTCCCACGACCACATAATGTTTTATTCGCGCTTTATTACCCTGCATGTGGTACATGATAGCAGAATGTACCACAAAACGCAAGGTTGGCCAAATTCAGGTATTTTCCCTTAAATCCTTATTGCCGAACAATTAATTAACCTCTCCAAATCGCAAACAATATATACACTGCATAAAGCAATACAAAAATTGCACCTTGCCATCTTTCAAGAGTATGCTTTTTGCCCACAAACATGGCCATAAACAAAATTATGGATATGAACATCAAGAAAAACGCATCTGTTATACTGTCTTTTCCGAATTGTAAAGGCGCAACCAATGCGGTCAAACCCAAAACCAAAAACACATTAAATATATTTGAACCCACCACACCTCCAACAACCATATCAACAAATCCCTTTCGCACCGCCATCACCGATGTCACTATTTCGGGCAAAGAAGTACCCACCGCAACCACGGTCAACCCTATCAAGTTTTGACTCATGCCGAGCATACTCGCCAATACGGTCGCGCTTTCAACCACCGCTTTTCCTCCCACAATGAGTGCGAATAACCCTCCGATTATATATATAAATGAGCGCAACCATCCATACACCTCCATTTCCTCTTCCGTATCATTATCATCTTTCATTTTGCTCAAACCGAATGTATAAACCAAAAATATAACGAAAAACGCCAACAAGACCATACCGTCCGATCTGGTAATTACATTATCTCCCGATCCGTTTATCATCAAATCCGCACCCAACACAAAAACCATAACTCCCGCCAACAATGAATAAGGAAATTCTTTCCATACGGTTCGCGATTGCATGGCAAGAGGCGCAAACAAAGCCGATATACCGAGCGCAAGCAAGATATTGGCTATGTTGCTCCCCAGTATGTTTCCTATGGATAAATCCGTCGCTCCGTTTTGCGCCGCTATGATATTAACGAATATCTCAGGCGATGACGTACCCACGGCGACAACGGTCAAACCTATTACGAAAGTGGATATCCCAAATTTAGCGGAGACAGAACCCGCTCCCTTCACAAAATAATCCGCCCCCTTTATGACAACAAACATTGATGCCGCTATAATAATCAAAATGGCAAAAGCGGGCATTTGGTGAATTAAATCCAGCATGACTTGCAATTTTAGCATAATTTGCAATTATATACACGCGTATCGTCCCTGTAGTTTAATGGATAGAACAGCGGGCTTCTACCCCGCCGATGGGGGTTCGACTCCTCCCGGGGACACATAGAATATCAAATCCTCAAAGCAACGCTTTGGGGATTTTTGATATTCTTGGCACCGGGAGGAGGAGAAAGGCGAAGGCGGACGAAGTCCGACCGAACAATGTTCGGTCGGCCGCCGAGCCCGGGCAGGAA
>WFWP01000090.1 GCA_015491055.1 Patescibacteria group bacterium
AATCATTTGTTTTTCTTTTTTTATTGCGATATTTCTTCATATTGTTTCCAAAGTTTATAATTCGTAAATATGCAAAATCAATTAAATATGTAAAGACTAACACATATCGGCGACAAATGAAAAATGTTCAAATTTATGCTACCATACCATCAATATCAAAACGATATGGATAATTATACACATTTTATATATAAACTCTATGAATGAAACACATCCGTTGGGTCCGAACGCAAACCTTTACAAGAAGCGGAAAGATAACAGACCATCAAAATGCGTACCCGAACAATATATGCCGGAATTACACAGAATGGATATCAAAATAAAAAAAATGCTTGAAAACCAAAGCGAGCATTGCGCCAAAGAATTGCTCGCAGGTTTGGAGGCGGTATCGCAATACCCTAAAACGATAACCATATTCGGTTCCGCGCGCACAAAAGAAAATGACAAATACTATGAAAATGCGCGACAAATAGCCGGCAAATTATGTAAAAAGGGGTTTGCAATTCTTACGGGAGGAGGTCCGGGAATTATGGAGGCGGCAAACAGAGGGGCGTTTGAAGAATGCGGATACGGGTTGGGCTTCAACATCAACCTACCGTTTGAACAAACAATAAACAGATATGTGACACACGGGCTGGATTTTGATTTTTTTTCGGCGCGAAAGATGGCTATGTTCTTTTCAGCGGAAGCATATATATATTTCCCGGGCGGATTTGGCACGCTTGACGAATTCTTTCAATTGATAACCCTTATACAAACCAAAAAAGCCCCAAAAACACCCGTAATATTAACCGGTTCGGAGTACTGGCAACCCTTGGATAAATTCATCAAAGAAACTTTGCGTGACAAATTCAAAACCATATCTCCGGAAGATACCGATTTATATACGATAACAGATGACGATGACGAAATAATATCTATTGTCGAAAACGCGCCGTTAAGAGAAGCATATAATGACAAAAACTTGAGTGTGTGAGCATATTTCAACCAATGCGACACCTCTCCAGGTGTTCATTATACATTTTGTTTAATTTATCTTTACTGAAACTCGCGATAACCCTTTCCCATTTGCGCGACTCTCGTTGTAAATTCTTGTCAATTTCCATGGCGCGAGGATGAATTCTCAAAGCGTTTTCGTTAAAGTCGTTTAACAAAAACAACCCGTTCAAATCTCTAACACGAGACAATGCCACATAACCTTGCCCCGGGGCGAACACTTTCGACAAGTCCATCTCCGCGCAGTCCAAACTCATTCCTTGACTTTTGTGCACCGTTATTGCCCATGCCAATCTTAACGGCAATTGAGTAATTGATGCCAATCTTCTGCCATTGTCCTCCATTATCCATTCTTGGAGTTTAACCTCAATTTCATTTCCGTCAATGGTTGTTATGACGGGATTATCAAAATGAAAATCCGTAACTTCGCCCATGGTTCCGTTTACATATCCCTGATCAAAATTGTTTTTAACAAACATCACCTTTGCCCCCACTTTCAATTCAAGAGTTTCCGGCGCCAGAACGCTTTTGGTAAGCATGGTCACCAATCTCGCATTTCCCTTTTTGGTCATGGTGTACACCTTCTTTCTTTCGGATATTTTGTCCAATTCTTTTTTATTTATTGCGTCAACAGACTTATTGTGAGTGTATAACCTGACGGGTTGCAACAAAGTGTTATCGCTCTCGACATTAACCCTGCTTTTCAACAAAGCGATGTCATTTTCGCTCAAAGTTCCGCTTCTTATATTGTTTAATATATTTGCCAATTTATTGTTTTGTTGTCTGTATTGCTCTGTTAAGTAACAAGTTTTGATATTTGCCTCCTCCCAAGCGCGACTTGAATTCGCAAATAATTCTTCACCCGGGCGAACACCTTGCACTACGGGAGGTAATTGAAAAAAATCCCCCGATAAAACAATTTGCATTCCTCCAAACGGACGCTTATCTCTTCTCAAAAATCTGCACACTTGATTAACCATATCAAGCATATCGGGAGTCAACATTGACACCTCGTCAATAATCAAAACACTTGCATCATTGATGCGGTTAACCAGGTGTTGTTTTTGTTCCATCAAGTCAATATCTTTGTCGGTCAAATCGGTTTTTATACCTATTCCGCTCCAACTGTGTATGGTCATTCCGCCCAAGTGAGTTGCGGCAATTCCAGTACTTGCGGTTATGGCAACGCGCACCTTATGTCTCTTCAAATAATCTATGTACTTGTTTAACACATAGGTTTTTCCGGTTCCCGCAGCGCCCGTTAAATATACATTTCTGCCGGTTTTCAATATTTTTAAGGCGTCATCTTGCAACATGCGCAGATTATACTACGGAACAAACATTGATTACAAAAGCGATATCAATTTTGAATTTTGAAAGTGATGGTTACACTTTTTACAATTTTTTCCTCTCCCGGAGTTATATCCGGCTCTGAAACACGCATTCCCGCAGGTGCCACATCCGCAACCATGGTTTTCGCATATCTTGCATACTCATACCCTCCACCGTCTTCGGAAAAACCCACTATCTTATCCAAAGAAACTCCCAATTCATCGGCGAGTTTTCTCGCTTTCTTTTTCGCATTAGCGATCGCTTCCTCTCTCAATTCATCTTTTATTTCGTTCAATTTATCCACATACATGTTGGGACCGCTGATATTATCCACCTCCAATTCGGCAATGGTGGACAATACCTTGGAAATTATTTCCATATCGCGAATTGTAACCGTAATATTTTGTTGCGCTCTATATCCTATAAAATTTCGTCTTCCCTCATTCCAAGTATATTCGGGGTTCAAAGAATAATTGGTTGTTTTTATGTCTTTTCTGTCAATATTCAAAGATTCCAATTTTTCAATCACGCTTTTTGTTTTCTTATTTACATAATCCGCAATGCGTTTTTGATCATTTCCTCGTTTGGTCACATAAAAAGATATGCGCGCGGTATCGGGGGTAACATATGTTTCCGCTTTTCCGGTTACGGATATCGTATTATTGTTTTGTTGAGACAAATCCAAATCAACTGACAAGCGATGAGTTTGGAACATTCCGAAAACCAAAACCACCGCTATAATCGCCAATAAGCCCGTATTTAATATGTTTGAATCCTTCATAATCCCGCCATTAAATTTGTAATGCAAAATGCGACACGCTCATGTATCATGATTATATCATATATGAAAGAGATAAATATAATTTGGGCACAAGAGTAAATAACCTTACACACAATCCGAAACAATACCTATGTTACAACATAAAATCGCCAAACAATTCGCTACGATTTGTTATAATGGTCTCGTACCATGATTTGAACCGTTTTATAAACGCCTATGTTATAAAACAAAATTTCGCTTGCGCCTATGCCAAGTAATCGCAAATCTGTGCGCTTCATTGTTTGCAAGCAAAATCTGTTTCTTAAATTTATTTATCAGCGCATTATCCCCCAAAATTTTCACGGGTTTGTGCCTTTTATCTTTCACAACACCGATAATCGCAATTTCAAAACCGTTTCGTTGGATAATGTTTTTGCACACATTTATTTGAGCGACGCCACCATCAACAACAATAATATCCGGAACTTTTTGCATACTTGATCCCGATGTTGCACTGTCGTTTTTATTTGAAACATATTTCAATCTGCGGTCAAGCATATTTCCCAATCCGTTAGTATCTCCCTTGCAATTTGAGGGTATATTGAACTTTCTGTATTTATTTCGCATAAGTTCTCCGTTTTCAAAAACAACCATTACACCCGCTTTATATTTTTCATTCAAATGAGCGATGTCATATGCTTCAATTCTTACATTCTCATGGTCAAAAACAGAATATTCGTTCACTCCGCAAAGTGCAACATCATTTACATGGTTCAAAGCAAAAATCTTGTTCCTGATTTCAATCGCATTTTCAAATTCTTCTTTATCGGCATATTGCCACATTTGAATTTGCAGATCATCAATCAATTCGGACTTGCGCCCCCCAAGCAACAAACGAATATTATTTATATTTTTCTCATATTCATGTGCGCTTGTTTTGCCGACACACACCCCCGGGCAGAGTCCTATCTGATGATAAAAACAAGGTTTGAGTTTTTTTACCGCGCGCGACTCTGTAAAATCTTGAGTGGGGATTTCGCATTTATCTCTAAAAGGAAAAATCTTGCGTATAATTCCCAGAATCGATCTTGTAACAGATCCATAAGGAAACGGGCCGAATATGTCAGTGTATTTATCATTTGGAACACGCAAAGATGAATATAACGATTTTTGACTTAAAAATTCGCGCCCATCGTTCGGAATACCCAATTCTTGCAATAATTCCCTCCCTCGTTTTGTCAATATTCTCGGAAACTCTTCATTGGTTATAACTATATAATTGAAACTCTTGTCGCTTTTTTCTTTTGAATTATATAACGGTTGGTGCTTCTTTATTAAATTTGCTTCCAAAATCACCGCTTCCAAAACAGAATCCGTCATCTCAAAAGATATATCGCAAGCATCTTCCAGCATTTTTACCAGAAGCGGACCCCTGCTACTCATCAAATCCGAAGTGAAATAACTTTTCACTCTGTTTTTGATATTTGTGGCGCGCCCAATATAAATGTAATTTCCGCTTTTATCCAAAAACATATATACCCCGGGTGTGTTTGGAAATTTTGCGATTTTTTTATTCAGAATATCTTTGCGAGTCATATGGGTGTTGCAAACAATAAAGAGTAAAAATGTTAGTGTTCGCTTCGCTCACACATCGCTGCGCCTTTCGATTCCCGACGCAAAGCAAAGCAGTTTGCTTTGCTGCGCTCCTCCGCGCTTCGCTTGTCGGAGCGCCGGGAATCGGCGTCAACTCACTAAACTCATGCTTCGCCGACGGCTCGCATTCGTTAAGTGGTTCCTGCCCGGGCTCGCATCGTGTTCGCTTCGCTCACACATCGCTGCGCCTTTCGATTCCCGACGCAAAGCAAAGCAGTTTGCTTTGCTGCGCTCCTCCGCGCTTCGCTTGTCGGAGCGCCGGGAATCGAACCCGGGCCGCACGGTCCCAAACCGTGTACACTACCATTATGCTACGCCCCGTCAATGTATACATCATACAATATAAATTCCCAAAACGCCAAAAAGCACCTTTCGGTGCTTTGAGTCTTTGGCGTCCAAACCAGTTTCCCGCTGTTTTGGAGGTGTTCAGAACATGTTCTTTTTGCGGCAAGTGGAATGGGCGGCCTGTCCCAAACCAGGGTGCGGGAACACCCCTTTGTTGCCCGGAAGCGCGGGTCTGAACAAACGTTGTTTCACCAACGTCACTCGCAACGCGCTTCCGTTACCCATTCGCAGTAAGCGTCGCGCGCAACGCAAAACAGCGAACGAGTAATACAAAAAGAACTCAATTGTGCCTGCTTCTTCGCCGTATTTTACCCATCTTAACGGCTACTTGCACGGCCACCCTGTGATTACGCGAGTGTACCGATATTATACACCTACACTATTTTTTCAAAAACAATTCATTGTGGATAACAAATCACCACTTAATGTAATTGTTTGAATATCTCAAAATTCATGTATAATACAATGCGTGGATGCCGGAGTGGTGAAATTGGTAAACACGCACGACTCAAAATCGTGTGCCGCAAGGCTTGAGGGTTCAAGTCCCTCCTCCGGCACATACATAATGTGCGCTATAAAAATATGAATGCCCAAATATTATTTATTATATTGTTTGCGTCATTTGCGTTCTTTATGGTGTATAGCGGTATACTTATGTACCACTGGTTCAAATATGCAATGAGTACATCCGCCTCGTTAAGCGCATCGGTTGTATACATGGGCATGGGATTTATTTTGTTGTTTATAATGGGAATTATGGCGAGTTCTTTATTGTAGCGCCCTGAAAGATAATTACACATAAATTGGCAAGTATGATTGATTATAAGTTTAATAAAGAGGATATAAACCTTCGTGGCGGAGAACATCTTGTAAGTGTGATGCGCAAACATTGGTTCGTATTTTTTACGCGTGTTCTGCCTTTGAAAATACTGTTTGTATTACCGTTGATTTTTATGGTTGTTACCTTAAACATGCAGTTGAGTCAAACCGCCATAGCTGTGATTATATTTTTCAGCTCATTGTGGATGTTGGTATTGTTAATGGCCATTTTTACAATTTGGACAAATTACTTTCTTGATATTTGGATTGTGACAAATCAAAGAATAATTGACATAGAACAAAGGCATTTGTTTAACAGAGAAGTCAGAACTCTTCGTATGGAAACGGTTCAAGACGTTCATGTTGATAAGGTTAATTTTTTTCAGGAATTTTTCAATTTCGGCACACTTAGAGTGCAAACCGCCGGAACAGGCGGAACCGATGCGCTGATAGAAGGAATACCAAATCCCGAACACGAACAAGAGCTAATAATGAAAGAAGTGCATATCATAAATACAAAAGGTGACAGAATTCACAGCGGACAGAAATTAACTTCCCCCCATACCACATAAGACAACTCCCGTGAATACACAGTAGACATTATGTTAAATTTCGTCCGCAACTTCGCATTTATAGCACCTACGCGCTTTTAACTCCCGATTTGTCTACACAAGAATTACAGCTTTATTGTTTGACACTTCAATAATTCCCTTTTTTATGGGGAATTTGGTTTCACCATCTTTGTCTGTCTTAATTATTATGTTACCCTCCTTCAAAGAAGAAATAACCGGCTCATGTCCGGCAAGTATTTCCATATCCCCATCTATGCCGGGTACATATACGGAAGTCGCCTCGCCATCAAATTTTATGTCAGATACGGATGATACTGTTATGTGAAATTTTTTCATGGTTTATATCTTTAATATGGTTTTTGTTGTGTTAATACCTCGCCCATCTGATGTGCTTTTTGTAACAACAAATAAACCATCACGTTCAAAG
>WFWP01000091.1 GCA_015491055.1 Patescibacteria group bacterium
GACGCTTTAAGCGCATTCTTTATGAAATCAAATCTGTCAACATTCACAAGTGTTTCGGAAAATGTTTTGCCTCCGAGAATAATTTCAACCAAAGATATATCGTCCAATTCGCGCGTTCTGCGCAGAAGTTGAGACAAACTTGCCTTTTCCCTTCGCACTTTTTCATCCAATTCTCTTATGGTTTCATTTTTATTTTTTATACTTTCATTTAGAGATTGTATGGTTCTTGCCCTCTCTCGTATGGATTTGTTCGCCTTTTGCACTTGCATATCCAATTTGCGCGCTTGCTCTTCATACTCGCGTCTGACTTTTTTCTGACTCATCAACCGCAATCTTTCAGCTTGTATTTCCAATTCTTGTTGTACGATCTGGTTTTTCAACTTTGCCTTTTCTTTTTCAATATCGTTTTCAGTTTGACCAAAACTAATTGCGGGCAACACCGCGATTGCTATTGTCGCAAGGCACAAGTACACCAAGTTTTTATAAAAAAAGTAATCATTCATAATCCCATGCATATACTACCATATCATAATCAACTTGGTATACGAATAAACACATTGTGTAAAATATATTGTATACTTATGCAATATGGAATTCTTGATAAAACGAAGGCTTAACGGAAATTTTAATGTTTACCTGCTGGGTTTTTTGTTAAGCGCACATGTCGCGATAGTATCGTTTTTCAATGCAAACTTTCTGAATTCAAAAGGCGTACCGGAGGTGTGGTTGGGATCTTTGTATATTGCGGGAGCATTTCTGACTATGGCAATGTATTATGCCACTCCCGCAATCATTAAAAGAACGGGCATTTATTCTTTTTTGCTTTCTTTGAGTATATTTGAATTTATTTTGTATGTGGCATTTGCATTTACGCAATCGTTTTATTTCATATTGTCCATGTTCATTTTAATGCTTGTCACCTCAAGCGCGTTATTTTACGGGTTGGACATAATTTTGGAGGCCAGCACCAAAAACGAATCTGACACGGCGTATAACAGAAGCTCGTTTTTAACGATATCAAATATAGCATTTGTATCGTCACCGTTTGTCGCGGGTCTTATACTTAAACATTATTCATTTACGGAAGTTTATGTATTATCCGCGATTATAATGTTGCCATTTATTTATGTCTTGAAAACACAATTTCAACAAACGACCGAAAAGAACGCAAAGTATTCTTCGTTTTCATTAAAGAGAATATTTCATGTCTTAAAATACAATAAAAACATTCGCTCCATATTTATCATACAATTTTTATTACAATTTTTCTTTGCTTGGATGATTATTTACACACCCATATATTTAAATGTTCATATAGGATTTTCATTACCCGCAATAGGAATAATCTCTTCTGTTATGCTAATACCTTATATCATTTTACAATATCCCCTGGGACATTATGCCGACAAACGGTACGGAGAAAAAGAATTCTTGTTTGCGGGTTTTCTTTTGATCGCAATCAGTTCTTATGCATTATCATTTATAAACGGTCCTGATTTTGCAATTTGGGTAACCGCATTGTTTATAACGAGAATAGGCGGAGCTATTATAGAAGTTATGAATGAAATTTATTTTTTTAAGAAAGTCAATGATAAAGATGTGGATATAATAGGAGCATATCGCATGTTAAGACCCATATCCTCAATAATCGGACCTGCCACGGGCTCGATATTTTTGATATTGTTCCCAATGCAATACATGTTCGGTTTTCTGGGAATGATAATGCTTATCGGTACCATAGCCACCCTGACAACGGAAGATACCGTATAAACCGCAAACTAAAAAGAGATAGAGTGCGCAACATGAATCAAGATCTCGGTTGCTCATCCTCGGTTTGTACTTCATCAACAGGAGCGTCAAAGTTCTCCTCAACAGCTTCACTGACCGAAGCTACCGCATCTGTCAAATCATTTTTCGGTACCGCGCTTTCGGGCAACTTCAAATCTCCTACGGTGATAACACTTGAAAGATCCGTTAACGCGCTCAAATCAACTTCTATATGTTGAGGTATCTCACTTGGTCTTACTTCTATTTCAAGTTCATGCAAAGTCTTATTTACATTACCTCCCAATTTCTCTGCGGGCGCCTCTCCGACAAACTCAATCGGAACGGTAACGGATAGTTTTTTACCTCGCTCAAACACATAAAAATCAACATGTATGGGTTCGTCGGTCAAAGGATGCCATTGAACGTCTTTAATGAGCGCTTCTTTATCATCTCCCACACCTTTTAAAACTATAATCGTGCTCTCCCCCGCATCATCCCAAACTCTCAGAAAGTCTTTGTGATTAACGGCGATAGCGACGGAATCTTCCTGCGGGCCGTAAAACACCGCGGGTATCATTCTTTTCGCGCGCAACTCATCTGCGCTTGAATTACCGCGCTCACATATATTCATAACTATTTGATCACTCATCATACGGTGTGCAAGTATATATGTATTTGAAGAAATTGCAACCATGTTTGCATAGAGGTATAATATACGCAGATTATCATAAAAAATAATAAAAACTCATATGTCAATAGAAAATCCGTTTTCAATACATTTGCAACCCGACAATAAAGAAGAACATATTACGGAACCGGATTCGAACAACAAAGAACCTATTGCGGAAATGGTCTATCGTGTAAATGAAACAATCGGTTACATTGATGTTGCCATGCATAGTCTTGACAAATCCGAATTAAAAGCATTAAGCGAAACTCATTTACATGAATTGGATGAGTTGGTTAGAGATTTAACAAGTCAATAAGTAAAGTAAACCTTTGCGCGGTTATGCAAAAAGTGGATAACTCTTAAAAGAGTGGATAATTATTTGATATAATTCCGCATAATGCATTGTGATGTGGATACAAAAACCATAGCCAAGATTGTGGGTCGCATAAAAGCGGCGTCGGGTTATCCCATAGACGAAGAAAAACTTGCGGAAGTGTTGAAGAATTCGTTGCGTCAATTAAAAGAACAAGACTCGGCAAAATATATTGACGTGATACAAGAACTGGGAGACAAACTTGAAAAAATGGCGGTTGAGATTGGAAGGTTGAAAGCGAGTAATCGGGGGTAACAAAAGAAGCTTGTTGTCGTTTGAGTCAAATTTTGATGTGAACTTGTTTTGTAGTATACTGTCCCGCGATGAGTGATTTTGTAAAAAATCTATTTGAAATTATCTTTGACATAATCAAGGGCACTATAAATGTCTTAGTAAGAAAAAAAGATAATTCCAATCCCGATTACGAATCCACCGCTCCGGAATATTTAAAAGACGGAATCAATGAAGAGGGCGAATCGCCTTTACGATGGGTGGTTATGATAATCATAACGGTGGTTGCCGTGGTAGGTATACGCGTTTATATTGCAAAACCGTTTATAGTAAGCGGAGTATCAATGTATCCCGCATTTGATTCTTGGCATTATTTGATAATAGATCAGTATACATATAATTTCGTAAGAGATCCCGAAAGGGGCGAAGTTGTCGTATTCAAATATCCGGGAAACCCCGAGCGTTTTTTCATTAAAAGAATAATAGGACTCCCGAACGAAAAAATAACTATTGACGGATATAAAGTAATAATAAACGACAAATTTGAATTGAACGAACCATACATATCGGACGAAAAGAAAAAGAGAACTACCCTGGAAATTCAGTTGGAAGAAGATGAATACTTTGTTATGGGAGATAATCGTAAAGAAAGTTCGGATTCCAGATACTGGGGGCCACTTAAAAGAGAATTTATAGTAGGAAGAACTTTAATAAGATTGTTTCCGTTTACAAAAATAGACTTATTCCACGAAGAATTCAATTATAAAGTTAGCGTAAAACGGTGATATTTATGTTGGATATAAGAAAAACAACCGAAAACAATACGGCTCGTTTGATAGAAAAAGCGATATCCGTATCCCGATCTTTTGGTTTTTCTAATTTTGAAAAAGAGTTGGACAAACTTCCTTCCAAGCGATTAAAGGCCGCGGAAAAAGTGGTTTGCGTATCCGCCAAAGAAAAGAAATTCTTGCCTATCATGCGAAAACTTGCATCAAAAGAGGTGCATAAATACTCCGACCATGTGTTGGGATATCATGTACAATCAAAAGGTGATATTGACAATTTTTCACTGCACATAACGGGAACTGAAAATCCGATAGCCGAAGCTACTATAATAGCCGCCGCATTTACATTGCTTGAAGATGTTGGAATACATAATCCGACAGTGCATATAAATTCATTGGGCACATTGGAATCTTTTACAAGGTATATGCGCGATTTGAAAAAGGCCCTTGACAAAATGAGCGCCAACCTATCATTGCAAGTGCAAGCTGACATGCGCGTATCTCCCGTGAAAGCATATGCCAGATTATGTAAATTAAACTCTAAACTTAGCGAAAAATGCCCAAACCCCATTGATTACCTAAACGATGAAGGTAGAACTCATTTATGGGAACTGTTGGAATATTTGGAGATATCGGGAATCCCCTATGTACTGGATAAAACGGTTATTGGAAGCAATGACTTCTTTGAACATACATTGTTTGAAATACGCGGCCACCATCACAACGAAGAAAATCAATTAACTTTTGCTCATGGAGGAAGGTACAGCGCATTGGGCAGAAAGGCGTTTAAGAAACATATACCGACTGTCGGTTTGACAATTGACATAAAACCTCAAGGGTCTCGCAAAATTAAGCAAACAAGAAAGAAAAGTCCCAAATTCTACTTTGCGCAACTTGGAACGGAAGCAAAAAAAATGGGGTTGAAAATACTTAATATGTTGCACAAGGCGGGAATTATGACAGGGCATTCATTTACCCAAGAAACACTATCAAAACAAATGAACAATCCCGCGGTTAAAAAAGTGCCATATATAATTATTATGGGGCACAAAGAAGTTCTGGACAATACCGTCATAGTGCGCAATACCCAAACATATAAACAAAAAACCGTGCCGATTAACCGATTGGTTAGGTACTTGAAAAATTTGGAAAAATAATGTATCATTATCCGCAATGACATTGAATGTACGCATTACAAAAGACGGATCAAAGAATACTCATCGCATGTTGAGCGAATTTTCAAGGGCGGTGTTCAGTTCCGGGATAGTGCGCCATCTTAAAACCAGAAAGCGATATTTCAGCAGAAACGTTTCTCATTTGATAAAAAAGAAAGCCAAGTTGAAAAGGTTGGCAAAGCAAGCGCAGCTGGAACAAGACATCAAAGATGGGAAAGTTGCGGTTAACGCGCGCGGACAAATAGTCAAAAAGTAACATTTGCGAAATACTCGTTTTTGCATACAAAATGACAAATGGCGAAGTTGCATATACATAGAACCGTAAAAAACGAGGTCCCCGATGTGCCCTTCAAGGAGATATGTTCAGATATACTGCCGAATGATTATGAGTTATCTTTGGTACTGATCGGAGACATGCTTGGCAAAAAATTGAATAAAGAACATAAAGGCAGAAACACGCCTACAAATGTTTTGTCTTTTCCATTGTCCGATTCAGATGGAGAGATTTTTATAAATGTGCGACGCGCCGAACGAGATGCTGTAAAATTCGGACATAGCGTGTATGAACATATACAATACTTGTTTATACACGGTTGCTTACACCTGGCGGGATACTCTCATGGCAACAAAATGGAGAACATGGAAAAAAATATGATGGTAAAATTTATGCGAGTAAAAAATAAAATATTAAAAGATCTCAGATCTTGAACCTGGAAATTTTTTATAAAATCATATTCATTATAACGATCTTATGCTAAAAATAAAATTCGGATTGCGTTTTCCCTCTATTTTATATTGCGCGACGAGTAATCAAATATTGTCAGCATTGTAATCCGACACAATACTCATTCAACCATAACTTCAATCGCATCTGGAAAAGCGTTGTACCCTCTTGAGCGCATGCTCGCGCAATATGCGCCCGTATCATGTATGCAAATCAAATCTCCTATTGACGCTTTTTTTAATAAACGAGGTTCAATAATTTCAGGGTCACCGTTTTTGCATGTAAGAATATCACCTGATTCGCAATTATGCCCTATGACAACATATTCGCGCATTTCCGTATTTGAATTTAATACTTCAATTTTGTGCTGAGATCCGTACAGGGTTGTGCGCAAAAAATCATTCATTCCCGTATTTATTCGTAAAAATGTATACCCGCTTTTACCCGTATCCACTATATCATCAATCATGGCTATCAATTTACCGGCATGAGCCACAAGATATGTCCCGGGTTCTATTTCCAATTTTATTTGTCTTTTCGTTTTATTGTAATATGAAACCAACTCTTCCGAGAAAACATTCATAATTTCTTCCATATTTGCTTCTTGTTCATCACCATATCTATGTACCTTATATCCTCCGCCTATATCCAATCGTGTAACATCGGGAAATTTATCTACAATTTTCAACGCATTCTTCATAACACCCCTCCACACGGATGGATCGGCCCCGGATCCTACATGTATATGAATTCTATCAACAATGATCCCCACACTATTGGTAATTTTAAGAATATCCGGTATATATTCATGCCAAATCCCAAATCCGGACGCGATACCTCCCGTACTTGTCCTATTGTTATGTCCGTAACCCATTGCGGGATTTATACGCACAGACACTGTCGACCCTCTGTTTTTCGCATTAACATATAAATTCAATTGCTCCAAAGAGGTTGCCACAAAAAGTACTCCTTCTTCCAAGAGATATTCCAAATTATGAGGTCTTTGCTGGGATGAAAGAGAAATGTACGAACCTGGTATGCCGTGTTTCAAAAGCATAGTCGCTTCATAACTTGAACTTGCGTCAAAATGCAACCCCGCTCTATGCATCATTTTTACAATCTCTTTGAACGGATTAGCCTTCACCGCATATCGCACCGTAAGTCCGAAAGGCGCATTCAAATTTGAAAACAATTCAATTTTATCTTGCAACACGGCGCGACTGTACTCATATCTTGGAGTTTGAGTGCTCATATTTGAATAATATATGCAAGCATTATAACTTTAATTATATTAACAACATAATACGACAAAGCAACATTTAGATTAAACCCTCAACCGAAAACAATGGGATAAACATAACGCAAGACCGGGTAACTTTATTGAAGAGTCAAATAAAATACCTTTTTGCGCTTAAAATTGTAAACAAATCAAAACTTTTCCTTCCTTAAACCC
>WFWP01000092.1 GCA_015491055.1 Patescibacteria group bacterium
CATTGTAATTATGCAAAATGATGTTGAGTTACACTGAAATAAAACCCGGCAAGATCATAATAATTGACGATACTCCGTTTTCTGTTTTGTGGACAAGCGGTGTCGTGAAAAAACAACGGCAAAAACCTCATAACACCGCAAAGTTGAAAAATTTGATTACCGGTAATGTTATTGAGAAAACATTCACTCAATCTGACAAAATACCCGAAGCGGATTTGGATACGGAAGAAATAAGGTATTTGTACACAAATCCGAGAACCGGAGAATCTATATTTTGCGACCCTGAAAATCCCGCAGATCGCTTTGTTGTTAACCACTCTGTTTTGGAGAACAAGTTACCGTATATGTTGGAAAATGCCGTTTTTACGGCGCTTGTTTTTAACGGGGAGATCTTGGATATCAAATTGAACGATAAGATTAATTTGAAAGTCATAGAAGCCCCTCCGAATATCAAGGGCAATACTTCTGCCGGCGGAAGCAAGGTGGTTGTTACCGAAACCGGATTAAAGGTCAATGTGCCTTTGTTTATAAAAGAAGGAGATGTGATTCGTGTGAATACATCTACTGGAGAATATTCAGAAAGGGTGTAGAATATACGCATAGTTTGATAAAGCGTATATTTGTAACAAATTATAAAATTTTAATATAAGTAAAAACATATGAATATACAAAAAGCAATCGGCGCGGGATTATTGGTGTTTGCGTTTCAGTTTTCGTTTGTCAGTGTGCTGAATACTGTCGTCACTCCGTTTTTGATTCAATTCCAAGCGGGTAATTTTGTTGCGTATGCTTGGCAGGTATTTATTGCCGCTGTGTTTGTTGCGATAGTTTATTTTGTCGCTCGTTGGTATTTCTCAGGAAACAAAGTTGATGTATTGCATGGATTTTATTTGGGTGTAATGGTTACTCTTGTTAATTTTGTGATCAATCTTTTGCAAGCATTGCCGTTTATCGTATATGGTGAAAATGTTTGGTTTCAAATGTCGGACTATTTCAAAAGTTTCGGTTTTTGGGTAACCGTTATTCTTACGGTGTTCGCGGCGATGTTTGCGGGATTTATGGGCGCAAGAAAAAAAGCGGAGGCATGCAATGTTGAGAATGCCATAGGTTCATGTATGCCCACCAATGAGGGCGATAATGTTACGGTGGCAGAATCGTATAATAATGCTGAGCAATCGCAGACAGACGATACGCAAGTTGATAAGTCTGAAATTTCAAAAGAAAACAATTGAAATAAAAGTGTTGCGACCTCGCGATCGCGCGTTTAAAATTTCAAGCGGATTTTTTAAGCGGGAAATATTTTATAAAAATTCATATTAGTGAATAACACGAGGTAAATTTACGAGTTACATGTAGATTAAATCCGCGATTTTACAATTTGTCATCTTCGTTTACATCATCATCACCGTTTGTCGGAATTATCACTTCTCTCGGTTTACTGCCTTCCGCAGGACCGACAATTCCCCTCTCTTCCAACATGTCCATAAGGCGCGCCGCCCTTGCATATCCTATTCTAAGTTTTCTTTGCAGGTATGAAGTGGATCCTTTTCCGGCTTCCATAATCACTCTCTTTGCCTCTTCAAACAACTCATCTTCATCTTCGTTCGCGCTTGAAGCGTCAAATATGGAAGCTTCAAAAATACTCGGATCGGATCCTTCATTCAGATCAATTTCATCGTCAAGTTCCGTTTCGTATGATTTGCGCAAATATCTTACAACTTTTTTAACCTCATCTTCCGATACGAAGGGAGCCTGCACTCTTATGGGTTTACTCATATCTCCTCCCAGATATAACATGTCGCCGGCGCCGAGCAGTTTTTCGGCGCCTCCCACATCCAATATGGTGCGCGAGTCCACTTGAGATGCAACTTGCAATGCCAAACGCGTTGGAACATTGGCCTTTATCAATCCCGTTATGACTTTGACGCTCGGTCTTTGTGTTGCGAGTATCAGGTGTATGCCGACCGCCCTGCTCATTTGCGTAAGTCTGACTATCGCAGCTTCCAGCTCTCTCGGATATGCTTGCATTAAGTCCGAGATTTCATCCAAGAAGGCGACTATGTATGGCATATCTTCGGGCATTTTTTCATCTTTTTTCAGTTTACCTTCAAGCTTGCGTTTTTTGGCGGGCATAACAATATTTTTATGATAGGAAGAAATGTCTCGCACCGCCACTTCTTGCAAAACATCGTATCGTCTATCCATTTCTTTCGCCAACCACTTCAATGCCAATATGGCTTTTTTGGCATCGGTGATTACGGGCGTAAGAAGGTGAGGTATTTTGTTATATAAAGTCAATTCCACTCTTTTGGGGTCCACCATTAAAAGGCGCAGTTTTTGAGGTCCGGAACGATATAACAGACTGATTATCAAATTGTTCATGGTCACACTTTTTCCCGCTCCGGTCGCTCCCGCAATGAGCATGTGGGGCATTTTGGCAATATCCGCAAAATGAGGTTTTCCGCTGATATCGCTACCTAATGCAACCAGCAGGGGTTTGTCACTATTTATGTATTCCGGTCTGGTAAACATTGATCCCAGCCCCAAAACCGTTCTCGTGCTGTTCGGCACCTCAATGCCCACAAGAGCCTTTCCGGGTATCGGGGCCTCAATGCGAACGGGGCTTGCCGCGAGCGCAAGTTCCAAATTGCTTTGCAGACCGAGTATTTTACCCAATTTGACACCCTCCGCAGGCTTCAGCGCATATCGCGTTACCGTGGGTCCTATTGAAACTTCATCCATTTCCACATCTATACCGAAATTCTTCAAGGTACGCTTGATCAATGTGGCGTTTGCTTTTACATCTCCCACAACCGGTCTTCCAGAATTTTTGCGCAACAAGGTCAATGGCGGAGGTGTGTAGTCTCCCTCGGACAC
>WFWP01000093.1 GCA_015491055.1 Patescibacteria group bacterium
TCCGAAATGTTTTTGGAAGGTTGTCATGTTCGCGTTATATCACATGGCGAAACAGATGGCAAATATGCAAATCACTTATTTGACAGCTTATGTTCCATGGCATTGCGTTTTGTTTTATCGCAAGGTTATTGAAAACTTGTGGGGTGGGGTAAGTTAACCTTCGGTATAATAGCCGTATTCGCTTTTTATGCTATAATCTAACAAACTTTTACATTAACAGTTCAAATGTGATATCTCATGATGGCGAAAAGAGAAAACGAAAAAAATACCACCGAACAAGGAATTATCCCCGTTCCCATTGTTGATGAGATGCGTTCGGCATATTTGAATTATGCAATGAGTGTGATAACTTCTCGCGCATTACCTGATGCGAGAGACGGATTAAAGCCCGTACACAGAAGAATCTTATATGCAATGCACAAAGGTGGTGTAACCGCAAACGCAAAAACACGCAAAAGCGCCAGAGTGGTGGGAGATGTAATAGGTAAATATCATCCCCATGGTGATACGGCAGTTTACGAATCAATGGTGCATTTGGCCCAAGATTTTGCGACTCGCTATGTTCTGATAATCGGTCAAGGAAACTTTGGAAGTGTGGATGGCGACAATGCGGCGGCCATGCGTTATACGGAAGTAAAATTGAGTAAATTAAGCGGTGAGATGCTGGACGGTTTAAACAAAAATACCGTTGATTTCAGAGACAATTATGACGCAAGCGAAAAAGAACCGGTGGTTTTACCCGCCGCCGTCCCGAATTTGCTTTTAAATGGAGGTTTGGGTATTGCCGTGGGCATGGCAACAAATATACCTCCGCACAATCTCAGGGAAGTTATAGACGCAACCACACATCTTATCTCAAATCCCAAAGCTACAACCGATGATTTATTGGAATTTATTAAAGGTCCGGATTTTCCGTTGGGGGGGCTTGTTTTCAATCAAAAAGATATAGCGCATGCTTATGCTCATGGCAGAGGAGGTATTGTTTGCAGAGGAGAAGCGGAGATTGTGGAAGAGAAGAAGGGTAAGACGCAAATTGTGATTACATCTATACCATATCGCGTAAATAAGGCAAAACTTATAGAACGAATTGCGGACTTGGTTCGTTCCAAAAAAATTGACGGTATAAAGGCGTTGCGAGACGAATCCGCCAACGATATTCGCATAGTTATAGAATTAAAGGGTACCGCGCACCCCCAAACCATATTGAATTCAATATATAAAAACACGCAATTGGAAGAGGTGTTTCATTACAATTGTGTCGCCTTGGTTGACGGCGTACCTAAAACCTTGGGACTAAAAGAAATGTTGGAAGTGTTTATAAAACACAGAATAGAGGTGGTGACTCGTCGGCTTCAATTTGATTTAAAAGTTGCGGAAGACAGAGAACATATTCTGTTGGGATTGAAAAAAGCATTGGATCATATTGATGAAGTTATAAAACTCATACGGGCCAGCAAAGATGTTCCGACGGCTCATGCCGGGTTGATGAAAAAATGGAAGTTTTCGGATAAACAGGCAACCGCGATTTTGGAAATGAAATTGCAAAAGTTGGCAAATTTGGAGAGAAAGAAAATAGAAGATGAGCTTGCCGAATTGGCAAAATTGATAGCAAAATTAAAATCCATTTTGGGTAGTCAAGTAAAATTACGAAATTTGATCAAAAAAGAGTTGAATGAAATAAAAGAAAAATACGGAGATGACAGACGAACTAAAATCATAAAGGGTGAGGTTAAGAATATATCCGTCAAAGATTTGATACCGGAGGAGCAAAACGTGCTCGTTTTGACCAAAGGAGGATATATAAAACGCACAAATCCCAATGAATACAAAAAACAAAAGCGCGGTGGTGTGGGTGTTATGGATATGAACACGAAAGAAGAGGATGTTGTTACAACATTTTTGTCTGCGTCCACACATGCGGATTTGTTGTTTTTTTCAGATAAAGGCAAAGCGTACAAAATAAAAATGTACGATATACCCGAAGGAAAACGGGCGACAAGAGGCAAGAGTATAATGAATTTCATATCATTGGACAAAGATGAAAAAGTGACAAGCGTTTTACCTATGCCAAGTTCCGTAAAAGACAGAAAAGGATTGTCTTTATTCATGGTTACAAAAGGTGGTATTGTAAAGAAAACGCTTGCTGATCAATTTCATGATGTTCGTTCAAACGGGTTGATAGCGATAAAATTGTCCGGCGCGGATAAATTGGTTTCCGCCCATTTTGTTGAAGAAGGTGATGAGATAATCATGACCACAAACAATGGACAAGCTATAAGAATTAAAGAAAGCGATGTTAGAGCCATGGGTAGGACCGCCTCCGGAGTGCGAGGCATGAAACTTGATAAAGATTCCCATATTGTGGGTTCGGGAGTAATACGCAAAGATATTGATGGTCAGTTGTTGTTTGTGTTAACCGGTACCGGTTATGGAAAATGCACCCCGTTATCGGAGTACAAAACCCAAGGCAGGGGAGGTAGCGGAATAAAAACATTGCAGATTACCGATAAAACCAAAGAACTGGTCGGATCAAAAGTTGTCGGTCCGGACCCTGAAAAACTGGGGGAGGAATTTGTGGCGATCAGCAAAAACGGGCAGGTTATAAGATCCGGTGTAGATGAAGTTCCGATACTCGGCAGGGTTACACAAGGTGTGCGCTTAATGAAATTAAAGAAAGGCGATTTTGTTGCCAGTTTGGTTGTTTTGCGTCCGGAGAATGCTGAAAATAATGCGATCAAAAATGATTAAGCATATAATTAAACATATAATAATGTGTAATTGATAGATATGGCAAAGAAAGAAACAAAAGGCA